>NZ_BAABDO010000046.1:0-45527 GCF_039539665.1 Actinomadura keratinilytica | reverse complement strand
TTCATTTCAAGATCATCCAGCCGTGTCGCCGTCACCAACGTCCATGGTCAGTACAGCTAGGCGGCCGCTCGATGGGGGAGCGGCCTACTCCGGGTAGGGCGGCGGGCCGGGTTCGGGCGGGACCGGCTCAGGCTCCGGTATGGGCGGGATCGGTTCCGGTTCGGGTTCCGGGACGGGCTGCGGCGGACGGGGCGGCTCCGGCGGTTTGGGCGGCGGCTCCGGGGGCGGCACCGGCGGCTGGGGCGGCGGCACCGGCGGCGGGCCCGGCACCGGGTCGGTCATGCTCATGCCCCACCCCTACCCGGACCGCACCCGATGACCCCGCATCGGCCCTGGTGGGCGCCGTCCCGCCGGAAGGACGGCGCGGGCGCGGCGGGCGGCGGCGGCCGGGGGCGCGGCGGCCCGCCGCGGAGTCGTGCGGCGGGAGGGGCACGTGGGAACCGGGGTTCACCCGCGCGGCGTGCGAGGTGCGGCCCGACAGGGCAGGATGGGGGCATGAGGGACACCCGAGCGACGGCGCATGGGCTGCGCGCGGCCATCGAGCGCAGCGGCTACTACCCCGCACTTGTGGCGGACGCGGTCGAGTCGGCCATCGGCGCTGAGCAGGTGGACGCCTTCGTGGTGCACCACGAGGCGACCTTCGATCCCGCCATGGAGATGCGGCGGCACGTGACCGTGCTGGTGCTGTCGCCGACCCGCCTGCTGGTCTGCCACACCGACGAGCACCCGCCCGGCGAGGGGAATCCGCGGCCGCACGCCTCCACCACCACCGAGGCCGTCCGGCTCGACCGGGTCCAGTCCGTCGCCGTGACGCGCGTGGTGCCCGACCCGGCCTCCTACGTGCCCGGCGTGCCGCCGTCGGAGGTCGTGCTGACGATCGGCTGGGGCGCGATCTCGCACATCGACCTGGAACCGGCGACCTGCGGCGACGAGAACTGCGAGGCCGACCACGGCTACACCGGCAGCGTCACCGCCGACGACCTGTCGCTGCGGGTCAGCGAGGCCGCCGACGGCGCCGACGCGGTGACGCAGGTGCTGGCCTTCGCCGAGGCGCTGTCGGAGGCCACCGCCCGATGACCGCGGCCCGGACATGCGGGAGCGCGCGGTGACGGCCGGGCGGCCGGCGGCGCCGCGCTACGGCACGGGGACGCTGGCCGACCTGGCCGCGTCCCTGCTCGCCGCGGTGGGCGTCCCCGGCGCCGCCAACGCGCTGGACCTGCCGGAGCGGCCGCGCGCCTGCCTGCTGCTGATCGACGGCCTCGGCTGGGAGCTGCTGCGCGCGCACGAGGCGGACGCGCCGTTCCTGGCCTCGCTGGCCGCCGAAGGACGCGTCCTGAGCGCCGGATTCCCCGCCACCACCGCCACCAGCCTGGCGTCGCTGGGCACCGGGCTGCCGCCGGGGGAGCACGGGCTGGTCGGCATCCAGTTCGCCGTGCCGGGCGTGGAGGGGCTGCTGCAGTGCCTCAGGTGGCGCGCCGAGGACGCCGACCCGGCCGTCGTGCAGCCCCGTCCGACCGTCTACGAGCGGGCCGCGGCGGCGGGCGTGTCCACGGGCTACGTCGCGTCCGGCGCCTACCGCGGCAGCGGGCTGAGCCTGGCCACGGCCCGGGGCGCCGACTACGTGCCCGGCGACTCGCTCGGCCAGCTCGTCGCCGAGGCCGGGCGGGTCCTCGCCGGGGCCGACCGGGCGTACGTGACCGTCTACCACTCCGACCTGGACTCCACCGGCCACCGCTTCGGCGCGGGCTCCCCGCACTGGCGCCACCAGCTGCGCTTCGCCGACCTGCTCGCCGAACGCCTGGCCGACGTGCTGCCGCCCGGCACGTCCATGTACGTCACCGCCGACCACGGCATGGTCAACCCGACCCGGCACGTCGACGCCGACCGGGTGCCGGCCCTGTGCGAGGGAGTGGCCGAACTGGGCGGCGAGCCGCGCGCGCGGCACGTGTACGCGCTGCCGGGCGCCGCCGCCGACGTGCTGGCGGCCTGGCGGGAGACGCTGGCGGGCGAGGCGTGGGTGGTCACCCGCGAGGAGGCCGTGGACGCGGGCTGGTTCGGCCCGGTGGCCCCGCAGGTGCTGCCGCGCGTCGGCGACGTCGTCGCGGTCCCGAACGCCGACCTGGCGATCGTCGCGCGGGAGACCGAGCCGCTGATGTCGAGCCTGGTCGGCATGCACGGTTCGCTGACGCCCGCCGAGCAGCTCGTGCCGCTGCTGGCCGTTCACCGGGAATGAGGAACGTGGACACTCCCCTGTCAAATTTCGGCGACCATGGTCAGACTGGCGATGTGCAGCCTCTCATCGACGTCGCCGACCTGGCCCGGCTCCTGCGCCACGACCCGCCCACCCTGCTCGACGTCCGCTGGCGCCTGGGCGGCCCGCCCGGCCGCGCCGCCTACGACGCCGGCCACCTGCCCGGCGCCGTCTTCGTCGACCTGGACCGCGACCTGGCCGCGCCGCCGGGACCGCAGGGCCGCCACCCGCTGCCGCCGCCGGACGCCTTCGAGGAGGCGATGCGGCGCGCCGGGGTGTCCGCGGGCCGCACCGTGGTGGTCTACGACGACGCCGACTCCACCGCCGCGGGGCGGGCGTGGTGGACGCTGCGCTACTTCGGCCACACCCGCGTGCGCGTCCTCGACGGCGGCTACCACGCCTGGGTCGGCGCGGGGCAGCCGGTGACCACCGAGGTGCCCGACGTCGCCCCCGGCGACTTCACCGCCCGGCCCGGCGGGATGCCCGTCCTGGACGCCGCCGGCGCCGCCGCGCTGGCCAAGGCCGGGGTGCTGCTGGACGCCCGCTCCGCCGAGCGCTACCGGGGCGAGAACGAGCCGGTCGACCCCGTCGCCGGGCACATCCCCGGCGCGGTCAGCGCCCCCACCGTGGGCAACGTGGGGGTGGACGGACGCTTCCTGCCGCCCGGCGTGCTGCGCGACCGCTTCGGCGAACTCGGCGCGACCGACGCCGTGGACGTCGGCGTCTACTGCGGCTCCGGAGTGACCGCCGCCCACGAGGTCCTGGCGCTGCACCTGGCGGGCATCCCCGCCGCCCTGTACGTCGGGTCCTGGTCCAACTGGGTCGCCGACCCCGGCAACCCGGTGGCGACCGGGGACGGCTGAGCCCGCACGGCGCTCAGCCGGCGCCGAAGCACTGGAACCCCGCGGTGCCGGGGGTGCGGGGGACCGCCGCCAGCGCGGACGCGGGCGGCCTGCCCCGGTGCAGCCGCCCATGGAAGTCGATCATGGCGTCGCGGGCGGCGCGGTCCCCCACGGGGGCGACGCTGGCGATCACGGTGGCCGTCCCCGCGCCCAGCAGCACCCCGGCCAGGCCGGTCACCGCGTCCCCGGCCTCCGAACGGCCCGTGTCGCACCCCGACAGGACGATCGTGGCCGGGGGACGGTCCAGCTCCTGCAGGTCGTAGCCCATCAGGGGGCCGTCGGACAGCTCCAGGTGCGACAGCAGGGCGTTGCCCCGCCGGAAGTACCCGTGCGCGGCCAGGTGCGTCAGGTCGGCCCCGTCCAGTGCCCGGCGGACGTCGTCCACGCGCGCCGCCGCCCCCGTCATGACGGTCGCGCCGGGGTAGAGCCTGGCCAGCGCCAGTACCTCCGCCGCGGCGTGCTCCAGCCGGGGACCGGCGACCAGCACGACACGGCGCGCAGGGGTCCTGCCCGACCCGTGCGCGCGCAGCCAGGCGGCGGCGGACGGCACCACCGTGAACGGCCGCTCCGCCAGCATCGGCAGCACCGCCCAGGGGAGGCCGTGCAGCGTCGCCGTGGGCGCGATGACCAGCTCGCGTTGACCCAGGGCGTCGTCCAGCGGTTCCAGCACCGCGGACTGGACGCGCCGCGCCGCCTGCGCCAGCCCCGCCTCGGCCGCCTCGTCCCTGCCGTCCGCCATCACCAGGCGCCGCAGCGCGAACCGCACCAGGTGGACGTCCTGCTCGACGCTCTTGTAGGGGCCGAGCCGCCGGCGGCGGCACCGCCCCCCGGTGACGGTCACGGCGTGCAGGTCGTCGCCGATCCGCACCAGCTCCAGCAGCGCGCGGTCGCCGAGGGCGTCGGGGAGCCGCGCCAACGTCGGCGGCACCTCCGCCGGGTCCCGGCACGCCCCCTCGGCCGACCGGCGCCCGGCGCGGGCCATGCTCTGCACGGACCGCTCCAACCGGCAGAGCCGTTCGGCCGAGGCGGCGAGCTCGTCCGCGGTGAGGGAACCGTCCGCCGTGGCGGCGGTGTGGGCGGCGCTCGCGGTGGGCAGCTCCGCCAGCGCGGCGGCGTGGGCCGGGTCGCGCGGCGGACGCACCGCGACGGGACGCCGGGCCACCGCGCGGCGCCGCTCCCCGGCCAGCAGCAGCTCGCGCGCCGAACGCGCCAGGCGCAGCCCGAACGCGGCCAGCTCGTCGCCGGGCCCCGCGCGCGGGCGCACTCGACCCCGGCGGGCAGGGCGCGCGGCGGACGCCCCAGCTCCATGCGCAGCCGCGCCGAAATGATCCACGCCTCGGTGGCGGCCTCGTCCCAGCCTCCCCGCGCGAGGCGGTCGGCGGCGGCCACCGCCGCGCGCAGGAACACCGCGGACCGGTCGCCGCCGGCCCAGCGCGCCCGCACCAGCAGGTGCTCGGCGGGCAGCGCCCACCCGGGGCGCTCCTGCGCGGCGAACGCGGCGCGGGCCCGTTCGGCGGTGGCGGCGGCCCGTTCCGGATCCCCGTCGGCCAGCTCGGCGTGCGCCAGCAGCAGCAGGCCGTCCGCGGCGTCGCAGGCGTAGCCGCGCCGCGCCACGTCCGCCAGGGTCCTCTCCAGCAGCGGGCGGGCCTCGCCGGGCAGCCCCGCGGAGATCAGCGTCTCGGCCCGGTCGAGCCGCGCCTGCGCCAGGCGCTCGCCCGTCAGGTCGGCCTCGGCGACCGTGTACAGGTGCAGGGCCGACGGCACGTCGCCCCGGCGGGACACGACGAACGCCAAATTGACCCGCGCCATCGCCGCCTGGTGCCGCAGCCCCGTCCGCGACGCGACGTCCACGGCCTCGGCGAGCACGGCCTGCGCGGCGTCCAGCTCGCCCCTGAGCGCACGGGCCAGCCCCAGGTTCGTCAGCAGTCCGGTCAGCGCGGCGGGGTCCCTCCCCGACCGCAGCAGGGGGAGGGCGCCGAGCGCCTCCTCGAGCCGCCCCGCCCTGGCCAGCGCGCAGGCCCGGTTGGCGGTGAGGCGTTCGGCGTCGGTGCCCTCCAGAAGCGGCGCGGCGCGTTCGGCGGCGTCCAGGGCGCCCGCCAGGTCCCCGCGCGCGGCCAGCAGACCCACCAGCGTCATCCGCACCTGCGCCTCCTGGTAGGGCAGGCCCAGCGCCGTGTGCAGCGCGGTGGTGAGCAGCTCGATGCCCTCGCCCAGCCGCCCCATCTCCTTGGCGGCGACCGCGGCGGCCCGTAACGCCGTGACACGGGCCGCCGCGTCGTCGTGCGTCTGCACGGCCGCCAGCGCCGTCACGTAGGCGCGGGCGGGCTCCGAGGCCGCCAGCCGCAGCAGGTCGCTCACAAGCGCACCCAGCTGGTGACGACGCACACCCCGCCGGGCAGGCGGAACATCAGGCTGACCGGGCCCCCGGGCACGCCGTCCATCATGAACTGCCCCGCCATGTCGGTGGCCGAGCGCAGCTCCCCGTCCGCGTGCCGCAGCACCACGGTGGCGGTGGCCGGGGGCAGGAGGCGGCCGACGACGCGGTGCCCCTGCGGCTCCTCCACCACCTCGATCTCCACGCCCACGTCGTGGCCGGTGAAGCTGAGCAGCCGCGGGCCGTCGCCCTGGCGCAGCCCCGACCTCCCGGCCGCCGCGTCACCGACGAACTCCACCAGGAGCGCGTCGGGGGCGCGCCACCGGAACGCGGCCTGCGCCCCCTCCAGCACATGCGGAGGGGGCGGGTCGATGGCGTCGAAGGCGGCCCGTATCTCCGCCAGGATCTCCTGCTCGTTCATGACGTCAGAAGTCGTCTCCGAGGCGTTGGCGCAGCGCGGTCAGGCACCGTGTGCGGGTGGGGCCGATGCTGCCGACCGGCATCCCCAGGGCCGCCGCCACATCGGTGTAACTGGGGGACGCGGCGAACAGCCGCAGGAGCCGCCGGCACCGCTCGGGCAGTTCCTCCAGCGCCTCCGCGACGCGGCGCAGGCGCTCCCGGGCGGTCCAGACGCCCTCCGGTGTGCGCGACGCCGGAGGGTGGACGGCCCCGTCGTGCGCATCGTGCGGCCACTGCGCCGACCGGAAACGCGCCCGTGCGGCCTCACGGGCCGTGGTGACGGCGAGCCACGCCCCTACCCGCCTCGGATCGCGCAGCGCGTCGAGGCGCTCGACGAGGCGCAGCCACGCGGTCTGCACCACGTCCGCCGCGTCGTTCTGCGACAGCCCGTGGGAGCGGGCGATGGCCCACAGCATGCCGGTGTAGCGCCGGGTCAGCGCCGCCCACGCGTCGCCGTCGCCGCCGCGGGCCCGCCCCACCAGTTCCTCGGGTGACGCCGCCTCCGCCAGGGGCGGCCCGTAGGCCGGTCTAGACGCCTGCGGGCTCACGCTGGACCTCGTCCCGTGCCGACGGCCCGACCACGACGCCGAGGTCGGGCAGCGTGCGCGCGCGGGCCGGATCCAGCACCCGCCGCGCCGCCTCGGCCGCCGGCACGTCCTCCTGGGCGGCCAGCCCGGCGATCATCCCCGCGACCGCCGGCGCGGCGAACGAGGTGCCGCTCCAGCGCGCGTACCCGTCGAACTCGCCGAACCGCACGAAGCAGCTGGCGATGTCCACACCGGGCGCGCACGCGTCCACCCACCAGCCGTAGTTGGAGAACCACGCGCGATCGGTGCGCCCCCGCCGGGTGTCCAGCGCGGCCACCGAGATCACCGACTTGGCCGCGGCGGGCCAGAACGGCCGCTCGCCGCCGGTGTTGCCCGCGCACGCCACCACCACCGGGCGGCGCGGCGCCGACCGCAGCTGCGCCAGCACCCGCGACAGCACGGGGGAGGGGCGGTCGTCGAAGGTGTGGCACCCCAGCGACAGGTTCACCACGTCGGCGCGGCCCCACGCGGCCAGCCGGGCGAGCGCGCGCACCACGTCCAGCTCGTCGCCGACGCCGTCGCCGCCCAGCACCCGCACCGCGCGGATACGGGCCGACGGCGCGTACCGCAGGACCACCCCCGTGATGAACGTGCCGTGCCCCGCCTGCGCGTCCAGCGCGCAGTCGAGGTCGGCGTCGAGCACCTCCGCCACGTCGTCGCGCTGCCCGGCGTACCAGTCGGCGCCGTCGTACCACGGGTGGGGCGACAGACCCGTGTCCAGCACCGCGACCGTCGTCTCCCGGGCGGCCGGACGCGGCCTGGGCGCGGGCACCGGGGCCGTGGGGCGAGCCAGATCGGCGGGGCCCGACCACCACAGCGGCTGGCCGTGCACCAGGTGGTTGGGGGCGACGGCCAGCTCCCGGTGGCGGCGGTCGCCGGCGAGCTGGGACGCCAGTTCGCACACGTCCACGCGCGCGGCCGGACGCAGCCGCATCCGGTGCACGCCGTGGTCGTCCTCACCGGAGTCGTGCCAGCGGCGCACGAGATCCGCCACGGCGGGCGCGTCCTGGGGGGCGACCAGCAGCTCATCGCGCCGGATCAGGGCGGGGCGGCCGGGCACCGCCTCCACCACGACGGCGTCGTCATGCCGGGCGAGCAGACGCTCGAGACAGGAATCTTGGTCGAACATTTAACTGAGTGTGCCCTAACGAGCACCCTGTGTCATTGAAAACGCGCGGAGTGGCGTTCACCGAACGGCGGTGCCTTACTGGAGGAGTGCTCGGACGCCGGCAGACCCGCGCGCCGGAACGCGCACGGACACCGCGACCGACGCCGCGACAGAGGGTCCCGGCGCGGCCGACGCGCGCACGGGCGGCGAGCCTGGCGGCCGGGGCGCTGACACTGGTCGTCTTCCCCGAGGCCGACTTGGGGTGGCTGGCGTGGGTGGTGCTCGTCCCCGGGATCTGGCTGATGAGCCGCGCCCCGACGGTACGGGAGGCGGCCGTGCGCGGCTGGTGGTTCGGCGCCGGCCTCCTGCTGGCGGCCCTCTACTGGACGCTCCCCAACATCGGCCCCGGGCTGCTGCTCGTCGCGGTGGTGTTCGGCGCGATGTGGGCGGGATGGGGCGCCGCCATACGGCGTCTCGTGCCCGAGCACCCCCTCCTGGCCATGGTCGTGGTGCCGAGCGTGTGGCTGGTCATCGAACTGGTGCGCTCCTGGCCGCGCCTGGGCGGCCCGTGGGCGCTGCTGGGGGCGTCCCAATGGCGGCACCCCACCGTGCTGGCCCTGGCCGCCGTGGGCGGCGTGTGGCTGGTGTCGTTCGCGCTCGTCGCCGCCAACACGGCCGTGGCCCTGGCCCTGCTGCTCCCGCGGGCCCGGCGGGCGCTGCTCGCCGCCGCCGCGGCGATCGGGCTGGCGGGCCCGGCGGTGTACGCGCTGCGGCCCGCGCCGCCCGCCGAACGCGCCGTCGGCGTCGCGCTGGTGCAGCCCGGCGTGATCCACGGCCCCGGCCCCCGGCTGGCGGCGGGCGAGCGCATCACCGCCGGACTGCCCCCGGCCGACCTGATCGTGTGGGCGGAGAGCAGCGTCGGCGTCGACCTCGCCCGCCGCCCCGACGTCGCCGCGCGGCTCACCGCCCTGGCGGCGCGCGGCCGGCTGCTGGTCAACGAGGACGCCCGCGACGCCTCCGGCCGCATCTCCAAAAGCGCGATCCTGCTCGGCCCGCACGGGCCCGAAGGGCGGTACGTCAAGACGCGGCTGGTGCCGTTCGGCGAGTACATCCCGCTGCGCCCGGCGTTCGGCTGGCTGACCCGCGTCAGCCGGGCCGCGGGCGAGGACCGCGTCCCCGGCACCGGCGCCGCGGCCCTGCGCGCGGGCGACGCGGCGATCGGCCCGCTGATCTGCTTCGAGTCCGCCTTCCCCGACCTCGGCCGCGCCGTCGTCCGGCACGGCGCCCAGATCCTGGTCTACCAGTCGTCCACGTCCACCTTCCAGGACAGCTGGGCACCGGAGCAGCACGCCGCCCTCGCCGCCGTCCGCGCCGCCGAGACCGGACGGCCCGCCGTGCAGGCCGCGCTGACCGGGGTCTCGGCCGCCTACGACGCCCAGGGCAGGCGGCTGGCCCGGTTGGGCACCGACCGGCGCGGCGCCGTCGTCGTCACCCTGCGGGTCCCGCCCGCCGCCGACCGCACCCCCTACGACCGCTACGGCGACTACGTCGGGCATCTGGCCGTACTGGTCACGGCCGCCGCCGTCGTGCTCGCCGCCGCGCGCCGCCGCCCCGCCCCCTGACCCGCCCCCGACCTGCCGTCGGCCGCGTCCCGGGACGGGCGCCCGCGCCGCCCTCCACGGCCGCATTGCTTCGGCTAACAGGCGTCGTGCAGTGGTGTCTCCGGTGCCGATGATGCAGAATGATGGTCGCGGAACGCGTCCTGGGACTTACGAGGCCGTAGGGGAAGACGAGCCTCGGTACAGATCCAGGAGGTCCGGTGACCGCACGTGGCGTTTTCTACGTCCACTCAGCGCCGCCTGCGCTCAGCCCGCACATCGAGTGGGCCGTCGCAGGTGTTCTTGGCGTGCCCGTTTCGCTGGAATGGGCCGACCAAGCCGCCGCCCCGGGGACGCTGCGCGCCGAACTCCATTGGGAGGGCAGGCCCGGCACCGCGGCGGGGATCACGTCCGCGCTGCGCAGCTGGAAGCTGCTGCGGTTCGAGGTCACCGAGGATCCCACGCCGGGGTGCGACGGCGTCCGCTACAGCTTCACCCCGTCCCTCGGGGTGTTCACGGGCGTGATCGGCGCCAACGGCGACATCATGATCCCCGAGGACCGGCTGCGCAGCGTCATGGCCAACGCCGCGGTCGGCAAGGCCAATCTCGAACACGAGCTGGAGCGCCTGCTCGGCACCCCCTGGGACAACGAGCTGGAGCCCTTCCGCCGCGCGGGCGACGGCGCTCCCGTCCGCTGGCTGCACGCGGCCGTGTGATCCGCACGCCCCGGGCATCGTCTGACCGCACGCGCGGCCGCTCCCCCCGGGAGCGGCCGCGCGTAACGTTTTCCCGCCCGCTGTTCCCCGCCCGCCGCGGAGTCCGAACATGCCGATGGCCCGGCCGCAGGGCCGGGCCATCGGCAGAGGTCGGTCAGAGCGGGATGTTGCCGTGCGCGCCGCGCGCCGGGATCGCCTCGGCGATGGCGCGGGCCAGGGCGGTGCGGGTGGTCGTCGGCGTGATCACCTCGTCGACGACGCCGAGCTCGCGGGCCCGGTCCAGACCGCCGGCGATGCGCTCGTGCTCGGCGGCCAGCTCGGCCTCCAGCGCCGGGCGCTCCTCCTCGGGCACCGCGGCCAGCTTGCGCCGGTGCAGGATGCGCACGGCGGCGACGGCGCCCATGACGCCGAACTCGGCGGTCGGCCAGGCGAACACGCGGGTCGCCCCCAGCGAGCGGGAGTTCATCGCGATGTAGGCGCCGCCGTAGGCCTTGCGGGTCACCAGGGTGACCCGCGGCACCGTCGCCTCGGCGAAGGCGTGCAGGAGCTTGGCGCCGCGGCGGACCACGCCCCCGTGCTCCTGGCCGACGCCGGGCAGGTAGCCGGGCACGTCCACCAGCACCACCAGCGGCACCCCGAACGCATCGCACATCCGCACGAACCGGGCGGCCTTCTCGGCGGACGTGGCGTCCAGGCAGCCGCCGAGCCGCAGCGGGTTGTTGGCGATCACGCCGACGGTGCGGCCGCCGAGCCGGCCGAGCGTGGTCACGATGTTGGGCGCCCACCTGGGGTGCAGCTCGACCGCCGTCGCGGTGTCGTCGAGCACCCCCTTGACCAGCGGCTGCACGTTGTAGGCGCGCCGGGGGCTGTCGGGCAGCACGCCGGAGAAGTCGCGCTCCTCGACGTCGCCGGGGCGGACCCGGCCCTGGTGGCCGAGCAGCACGGCGAGCCTGCGGCCCTGCGCGATGGCCTCGGTGTCGTCCTTGGCGACCACGTGCACCACGCCGGACTTGCGCGAGTGCGGCTCGGGGCCGCCCAGCCCGGCCATGTCGATCTCCTCGCCGGTGACCGAGCGGACCACGTCCGGACCGGTCACGAAGATCTTGCCGCCCTCGGACAGCACCACGATGTCGGTCAGCGCCGGGCCGTAGGCGGCGCCTCCGGCGGCGGCGCCGAGCACCACCGAGATCTGCGGGACGACGCCGGACGCGCGGGTCATCGCGGCGAACACGGTGCCGACCGCGTGCAGCGACTCCACGCCCTCGGCCAGGCGGGCGCCGCCGGAGTGCCACAGCCCGACGATCGGCAGCCGCTCGCGGACGGCCAGGTCGTAGGCGGCCACGATGGCCTCGCACCCGGCGGTGCCCATGGCGCCGCCCTGGAAGCGCGGGTCGGACGCGAACGCCACCACCGGCAGGCCCTCGATCCGCCCCTGCCCGGCGAGCACGCCGCTGTCGTCGTCCTCGCCCGGGGCGCCGGCGAGCGGACGGAAGGTGCCCTCGTCGAAGAGCGCGGTGAGCCGGGTCCGCGGATGCCGCGGATCGGCCTCCTGCTGGGCTGCGGTGGCGGCCGGGTCCACGACCCGGTTGTCGAGCACAGTCACGTCCGTAAAGCTCCTTGTGTCACAGCCGGCGGGCCACGCCCGCGGGGCGGGTCGTCAGACGGCGCGCTGGAAGGCGACCGACACGTTGTGGCCGCCGAAGCCGAACGAGTTGTTGAGCGCGGCGGCCGGGCCGTCCGGCAGCTTGCGCGGCTCGCCGCGCACGATGTCCAGGTCGGCCTCGTCGTCGAGGTCCTCCAGGTTGGCCACGGCCGGGACCACGCCCTCCCGCAGCGCCAGGATCGTGAAGATCGACTCCAGCGCGCCGGCGCCGCCCAGCAGGTGGCCGGTCATCGACTTGGTGGCGGTGATGCACAGCTTGCGCGCCGCCTCCTCGCCGAGCGCGGCCTTGATGGAGGTCAGCTCGGCGATGTCGCCGGCGGGGGTGGAGGTGGCGTGCGCGTTGACGTGGACGATGTCCTCCGGCCGCAGGCCGGCGTCGGCCAGCGCGCGGCGCATCGCCTTGGCCTGCCCGGCGCCGGACGGGTCGGGCAGCACGATGTCGTAGGCGTCGGCGGAGTAGCCGCAGCCGGCGGCGATCGCGTGCACCCGGGCGCCGCGGGCGCGGGCGTGCTCCTCCGACTCCAGGATCATCACCGCGGCGCCCTCGCCGAGCACGAAGCCGTCGCGGTTCTTGTCGTAGGGCCGGGAGGCGCGCTGCGGCTCGTCGTTGCGGGTGGACAGCGCCCGCATCACGCCGAACGAGGCCATCTGCAGCGGGTGGATGCACGCCTCGGTGCCGCCGCAGATCACCACGTCGGCCCGGCCGGCGCGGATCATGTCGATGGCGTAGCCGACCGCCTCGGCGCTGGACGCGCAGGCGCTGACCATGGCGTGCGACCCGGCCGTGGCGCCGAACTCGATGCCGATGTGGCCGGAGGAGCCGTTGGGCATCAGCATCGGCACGGTGAACGGCGTGACCCGCTGCCAGCCCTTCTCCAGGAACGTGTCGTAGCTGTTCAGGGCGGTGTGCAGGCCGCCGATGCCGCTGGAGACCACCACGCCGAGCCGGTCGCCGTCGACCCGGTAGCCGCCTTCGACCCCGGTCTCGGCCGCGTCCTTGCCGCCCTTGCGCTTGACGGGCGGGGCGAACCCGGCGTCCCGCCACGCCTCGCGCGCCGCGATCAGCGCGATCGCCTGGCAGCGGTCCAGGCGGCGCAGCTGCGCCTTGGGGATGACCTCGGACGGCTCCACGGCCAGCTGCGCGGCGAACCGGACGGGCAGCCGGTCCACGTTCTCCCAGTCCAGCTCGCGCACCCCGGACTCGCCGGCGAGCAGTGCGGACCAGGTCGACGGCACGTCACCGCCGAGCGGTGTGGTCGCACCGAGCCCGGTCACCACGACTTTGGTCTGGGTAGTGCTCATTGAGAGTGCTCCTAGCGAACTGGGGGAGGCGGGCGGCTCCACGGGGCGGCGGGCGGCGCCGGAGTCGGAAACGCGGCCGGCGGCGCGGCGGCACCCCCTCCGGTGCGCGCCGCGCCGCCCGCGGTCCTACTGCTGCAGGTTCTGGACGTAGACGACGACGTCCTTGACCGTCTTGAGGTCCTTGAGCTGGTCGTCGGGGATCTCGACGCCGAACTTGTCCTGGGCGGCCACCGCGATCTCCACCATCGACAGCGAGTCGATGTCCAGGTCGTCGACGAAGTTCTTCTCGGGGGTCACCTCGGACTTGTCGATCCCCACGATCTCGTCGATGATCTCGGCGAGGCCGGCCAGGATCTCCTGCTCGGTGGCGACTGCCATGGTGTGTGCTCTCCTTCGTGGTCGGATCGTCGTCGGGTCGGGCCCCGCGTACGTCAGGGAATCCGGATGACTTGCGCGGCGTAGGACAGCCCGGCGCCGAACCCGACCAGCAGGGCCGGGGCGCCGGACGGCACGTCGCCGCGTTCGATCATGCGCGACAGCGCCATGGGGATGGACGCCGCCGACGTGTTGCCGGAGTGGACGATGTCGTCGGCCACCACGGCGTTGACCGCCTTGAGCCGTCGCGCGATCGCGTCAACGATACGCAGGTTGGCCTGGTGCGGCACCAGCGCCGCCAGCTCCTCGGGGGCGACCCCGGCGCGTTCGCAGGCGGCCAGCGCGACGGGCGCGACCGCGGTGGTGGCCCAGCGGAACACCGCCTGGCCCTCCTGCCGGATGAACGACTGCCGGTCCGCCACGACGATCTTGTCGGCCAGGTCGCCGGCGCTGCCCCACACCACCGGGCCCACGCCCGGCTCGTCGGCGGCGGTGACGACCGCCGCGCCCGCGCCGTCGGCGAAGATGATGCAGGTGGAACGGTCGTTCCAGTCGATCCAGTTGGACATCTTCTCGGCGCCGATCACCAGCGCGTTGCGGGCGGTGCCGGTGCGCACGGCCGAGGCGGCGGTCTCCAGCGCGTAGCAGAACCCGGCGCAGGCGGCGTTCAGGTCGAACGCGCCGGGGGCCTTGATGCCGAGCCGGTGCGCGACGCGGGCGGCCTGGTTGGGGATGGGCGTCTCGTAGGAGCAGGTCGCCACGATCACCAGGTCGATGTCCTCGGGGGACACGCCGCCGGCGGCCAGCGCCTTGCCGCCGGCCTGCACGGCCATGTCGCCGACGGTCTCGTCGGGCGCGGCGATGCGGCGTTCGCGGATGCCGACGCGGGTGCGGATCCACTCGTCGTTGGTGTCGACGATCTGGGCCAGTTCGTCGTTGGTGACGACCCGGGCGGGCTGGTAGTCGCCGAACGCCACGATGCGGGCGCCGGGCGCGCCCTCGGGCAGGCGCAGCGTGAAGTTCTCGGCGGCCGTCATGAGGTGTGCGCCTTGATCAGCTCGCGGGCCTTGGCGAGGTCCTCGGGGGTCTTCAGGGCGAGCAGCTCCACGCCCTTGAGCTCGCGCCGGGCGATGCCGACGAGCGTGCCGGCGGGCGGCAGCTCGATGATCGCGGTGACGCCCAGCTCGCGCATGGTCGCCATGCAGCGGTCCCAGCGGACGGGCGCGCTGACCTGCTCGACGAGGCGGCCGAGGTAGTCGCGGCCGTCGCGCACCACCGCGCCGTCGCGGTTGGACAGCAGCGCGATGGCGGGGTCGGCGACCGGAGCGCCGGGCGCCAGGCGGCGCAGCGTGTCGACGGCCGGGGCCATGTGCTCGGTGTGGAACGCGCCCGCCACCGACAGCGGGCGCAGCCGCGCCTTGGCCGGCGGGTCGTCCTTGAGGGCGGCGAGCCGCTCCACCGTCCCGGCGGCCACGACCTGCCCGGCGCCGTTGACGTTGGCGGGGGTCAGGCCGTGCCGTTCGATGGCCGCGAGGACCTCGTCGGGGTCGCCGCCGAGCACGGCGGTCATGCCGGTCTCGGTGACGGCGGCGGCCTCGGCCATCGCGCGGCCGCGTTCGCGCACCAGCACCAGCGCGGCCTCCGGCGACAGCACCCCGGCGATCGCGGCGGCGGCCAGCTCGCCGACGCTGTGCCCGGCCACCGCGTCCGGCCGGTCGTCGCCCTGGTACAGCGTCTCGAACGCGGCCAGGGCCGCGGCGACCAGCAGCGGCTGGGCCACGGCGGTGTCGCGGATCTCCTCGGCGTCCGCGACGGTCCCGTAGCGGACCAGGTCGAGCCCGGTGACCGCGGACCACCATGCCAGGCGGTCGGCGACACCGGGTACCTCAAGCCACGGACTCAGAAATCCTGGGGTCTGGGCGCCCTGACCGGGCGAGGCGAGGAGAATCACACGCCCCAGCTTCCCCTCTGGGCTTCCGCGGTGCCGATGCCGATCGCGACTAACTTTCGCCGGGGCCCTTTGTACGACCCCTACAAGGCGGGAGAATCAGACGTCACGCCCGGGGAAAGAGCGGGCATGGCGTCCGGCAGGCGGCGGGCATGGCAGCGGGCGTGGCCGTGCGAGGGTGTCGGGCGGGGCGTCGGCTAGGTCCGCGGCGAGCGCTGGCTGAAGCGGCCGAGGACGAGCGCGATCCGCAGCGTGAAGGCGTTGCGGCCGTCCGTCGGCGTCAGCCCGGTCAGTTCGGCGACGCGGCGCAGCCGGTAGCGCACGGTGTTGGGGTGGACGAACAGCAGCCGTGCCGTGGCCTCCAGCGACGAGCCCTGCTCCAGGTAGGTGGTGAGGGTGTCCAGCAGGGGCGCGCCCGCCGCGCACATCGGGTTGTAGACCTGCTCGACGAGGTACCGGCGGGCCTCCTCGTCGCCGTCGAGGGCGCGTTCGGGCAGCAGCTCGGCGGCCAGGACGGGGCGCGGCGCGTCCGGCCACCCGGCGGCGGCGCGCAGCCCGGCGAGCGCGGCGCGCGCCGAGGCGGTGGAGTCGTACAGGTCGCCGACCTGCGGGCCGACCACGACGGGGCCGGGGCCGCACTTGGCCGCGATGTGCCGGGCGGCCTCCAGCGGGTCGGCGGCGCCGCCCACGATGACGATGACGCGGCGGCCCTGCACGCCGGCCAGCACGTCGACCCGGGCGCGGCGGGACGCCAGCTGCATCTGGTCGATGGTGACCTCGGGCTCCTCGTCCTCGGGGGTGTACCCGGCGATGACGGTGACCGGTTTGGACGTCCAGCCGAGCGCGGCCGCCCAGGAGTGCATGCCGTCGTCCACCTCGCCGCGCAGCACCGCGTTCACCACCAGCGCCTCCAGGCGGGCGTCCCAGGCGGCGCGCGTCTCGGCGGCGCGCGCGTACACCTGGGCGGCGCCGAAGGCCACGTCGCGGGTGTAGCGCAGGATCGCCTCGCGCAGCTGCGCCTCGCCGCCGGGCGCGGCCAGCTCGTCCAGCCGCGTCTCCACCACGTCGATGATGACGCGGATCATGTCGATGGTGTGCTGCAGTTTCACCGACCGCATCAGGTCGCGCGGAGCGGTGCCGAACACCTCGCCGGCGATGGCGGGGCGGGTGCGCTCGGCGCTTTTGAACCACTCCACGAACGCGGCGATGCCCGCCTGGGCGACCAGCCCGATCCAGGAGCGCTGCTCGGGGGGCATGCGCCGGAACCATGGAAGCTGTTGCTCCATCTTGGCCAGTGCGGCGGTCCCGAAGGACCCCATGGCCTTTTCCAAACGCAGCGTGGTCTGCTCTCTCAGGGCGGCCTCGTTGGTGGTGTCCACCTCCCCAAGGGTGCCACCACCTGGGAGGTGTCCATGCTCACGCTCCGCCGGAGGGCACCCGGACCGGCCGGTAACAGGCGCGGGGGTCAGCCGAGGGTGACGTCGTGGGGACGTCCCAGGGCGATGTAGGTGAGGTTGCGCAGGGACGGCGAGCCCGGGGCGAGGTAGTCGCTGTGGCCGCTGCCGCCCGCGTCGAACACGCGGGCGCCGAAGTCGGGCGACACGGGGTCGGGGCCCAGGCCGAGGCCGAAGATGCGCACGTGCGGCACGTCCTGCATCCAGTCGGCGGAACCGCGTCCCGCCCACACGCGCGCGGTGCCGCCCAGGCGCTTCGCCGACCACGCCGTGGTGCCGGGGCTGCCGTACAGGGCGATGTCGGTGACGCTGCGCCAGGCGTCCCCGGCCGTGCCGGATCCGGCCAGGGCGGCGCGTCCGCACACCACCGAGCCGTAGCTGTGGCACAGCAGCGCCACGCGGGCGTGACTGTTGACGCGGTGCAGCCGGCGTAGGAAACGCCGCAACGAGGCCGCGCCCTGCTCGGCCCGCTCATCGGTCAGTACGTCGCTGCTGAACGTGCGCGGCGCCGCATACCCCAGCCACGCCACGACCGCGATGCCGGGGTCGGGGGTCACCGCGTGCGCCTGCCGCCATAGCGCGCGTGCCCCGCCCGCGGGGGCGGACCACGGCTTGCCGGCCCGGTCGTCGAAGTACGACAGCGTGGTGTCGGCCCCCGGGACCAGCAGCACCACGCGTCGTGCGCGTGTCAGGTCGCCGATGACCTCTATGGCCCGTCCGTCGCCGCGCGCGTCGAAGTACAGGAACCGCCTGCCCGGCTGGAGGAAGGCGCCCAGCGCCCTGGCGCGTTCGTCGTCGCCCACCTGGCGGGCGGTCGCGAGCGCCTGTTCGATGGCGCGGCGTTCGGCGGCGTAGCGGGCGTCCAGGGTGGACGGGGCGAGCACGGGGGCGGGGCCGGGGGCGGCGTAGGGGTCGGCGTGGCCGGTGCCGGCGTTGGTGAGCAGCAGGGCGCAGATCGTCACGGTGCCGGCGAAGGCCCGGCGCAGGCGCCGCCGGACACTGCGTCCGGACGCGGCCCGACGGTCGCCCGGCGGCGCGCCCGGCGGCGCGTCCGGGGACGCTTCGCCAGGCCGTCCGGCAGGCAGGGACGATCGCGTTTCCGCAGCTCGTGGCGGCATGGTCCGTCTTTCTACCGGATGGGGGACAGTGCTCCGCCGATCCGGGGGTCGTCGTGCGTGTCCGTCTGCCCCGCGCGTTCGCCGCAGCTCCGCCGCCCGGGTCGCTCTTGTGTGATGTACGGGACGGCGTCGGGGTTGGCTCATCGCGGGCGGGGCCGCTCGAACCGGTGCGTCAGGGACCACAGCACGGCAAGGGCGAGAGCGAAGACCGGAAGCCACGCCAGCCGGGTGGGGATCCACGCCGCCCGGTCGGGGGCGGTGAGCAGCCCGGGCAGCGCCCCGCCGGCCGCCGCGGCCGCCACGGTGACGGACATCATGGCCGTCTGGTGCCACAGGAAGATCGTCATGGCGGACAGGTTGGCCAGCGCGACCGCGGCCCAGACGCCGGGCCGCCGCGTCAGGCGCGTGAGCGGCCCGCGCGCCAGCAGCGCCAGGCCGCACTGCGCCGTGCCGAACGCCACCGCCGCCAGGGTGGGCGGGTTCAGGTTGGACACCTCGGCGCCCGGCACACCCACCATGCTCGCCGGGAATCCCGCCCACAGCACCAGCGCGGCCGCGGCCGCGGCGCCACCGGCCAGCAGAGCCCAGCCGGCACGGGGCGGGGCCAGGGCGCCGTGCGCCCACGCCACCCCCAGGTAGAACGGCACGAGCCACCCGGTCAGCACGGTGCCCCAGCCGATCCAGGCTGGCGCGTCCAGGCCGAACCGGCCCAGGTCGATGAGCGCTGTCGCGGCCAGGGGGAGCAGCAGGCCCCGCATGCCGAGCCGGTTCCACAGCGCCACCACCACGGGGGTGAGGACGGTGAGCGCCCCGTACACGCCCAGGAACCACAGCGGGCTCAGCACCAGCTTCAGCAGAGCGTGCAGCGTGCCGGACGGCAGGCCCGCCCACGCCAACGCGGACGCGGCCGCCGCCCACGCCAGCAGCAGCACGGGCACGGGACGCGCCAGCCGCGCCAGGCGGCGGCGCGCCCACGGCAGGTACGGCTCCCCGGCGCGATGCCCCTTCGCCGCCGTGCAGCCGCCCACGAGGAAGAACACCGCGAGCGTCTGCAGCACCCAGGAGACCGGCGCCAGGTGCGGCATCGCCGACAGGGGGCTGGCCACCCGCAGCCGCCCGTCCCCCATGGACACGAACGCGGTGACGCACCAGTGCCCCAGCACCACGCCCAGGATGGCCAGCGCGCGCAGGGCGTCGACGGCGCGGTCGCGGTCGGGCGGTGTCGCCGCCTCGATGCGGGCCGCAAGACCCGGTCGCGGTGTGTCAAGCATGGGTCACCTCGGAGATGCGGCCGAGCGCGATGAACGTCAGGTTGCGCAGTGACACCGACCCGGGGCGCAGGTACTCGCTGTGCGCGCCCGCCCCAGCGGCGAAGCGCAGCGCCCCGAACGAAGGGCTCACCGGGTCCGGGCCGAAGCCGAGCCCGGCCACGCGCAGCTTCGGCACGTACCGGGTCCAGTCGCCGTCGGCCCGCCCCGCCCACACGCGTGCACCGGTGTGCATGTCGGTGACCGAGGAGGCGGTGACACCAGGGCTGCCGTACAGCGCGATGTCCTCCGCCCGGACCGCCCGGGCCGCCTGGACGCACACCACCGAGCCGTAGCTGTGGCACAGCAGCGCCACCCGGGCGCGCCCGTTGACCGCATGCAGCCCGGCCACGAATCGCCGCAGCTCGCGGGCGCCGTCGGCGGCCCGTCCCGGGGTGAGCACCGCTGCGCTGGCGGTGGAGGGCGAGGCGTACCCGAGCCAGGCCACCACCGCCAGGCGCACACCGGGCGCCACCTGCCGCGCCTGCCGGTGGACGGCGCGCGCGCCGCCGCCCGCCCACTTGGGGTCGTCGAAGTTGGTGAGCCGCCCGTCCGCGCCGGGCACCACGACCGCGATCCGCTCGGCCTGCGCCAGGTCGCCGACGACCTCGACGGCCCGGCCGCGGCCGCGCGCGTCGAACGCCAGGAAGCGGCGGCCGGGCGCCAGGAACGCCCTGAGCGCCTCGGTGCGGGCGCCGTCCCCCACGGCGCGGGCGATGTCGTAGGCCCGCTGGATGTCGCCGCGCACGGCGGCGTAGCGGGCGTCGAGCGTGCGGGGAGACAGCGGCGGCCGGGCCTGCGGCGGCGCGTACGGTCCGGGGCCGGTCCCCGGGCTCGTGGCGGCGACCGCCGCCAGGGCCGCGCCGACGGCCAGGAACCTCCGGGGGGTTGGGCTGCACACGGCGGCGTCCTTCCTGGACAGGGGCTGATCCTGAGCAGGAAGCTAGGAATCGCGGGCCGTCGCGCGGATCACACCGCGGAGCCGTCTTGCCGCCTCGCACCCCGGTATGACGCGGGCCGGCGCACCAGGGGCGGCCTTGGGCGGGATCAGTCGCCGGGGCGGACCAGGCCGACCTCGTAGGCGTAGACGATGGCCTGCGGCCGGTCGCGCAGCCCGAGCTTGGTGAGGATGCGGCCGAAATGCGTCTTGACGGTCTGCTCGGCCACCACCAGCTCGGCGGCGATCTCGGCGTTGGACAGGCCGCGGGCGACCAGCGCCAGCACCTCGGTCTCCCGCTCGGTCAGCGCGCCCAGCCGCTCCCGGGACGGCGCGCGCGGCCCGCCCAGCCGGGCGAATTCGGCGATCAGCCGCCGGGTCACCGACGGCGACAGCAGCGCGTCGCCCGCCGCGATGATCCGCACCGCCTCGGCCAGCTCGTCGGCCGAGGCGTCCTTGAGCAGGAACCCGCTGGCGCCCGCGCGCAGCGCCTCGTACACGTAGTCGTCGAGGTCGAAGGTGGTCAGCATGAGCACCTTCGGGGCGGTGCCGGGCTCGGCGGGCCCGCCGCCGTCCTTGAGCAGCCGCCGGGTCGCCTCCAGGCCGTCCATGACGGGCATCCGCACGTCCATCAGCACCACGTCGGGCCGCTGCTCGGCGACCACCGACAGCGCCTGCGCGCCGTCGGCGGCCTCCCCGACCACCTCGATGTCGGGCTGGGCGTTCAGCAGCACGCCGAACCCGGTGCGCACCATGCCCTGGTCGTCGACGATCACCACCCGGATCGTCATGCCGCCGACCTCAGCGGCAGCGTGGCGGTCACGGCGAAACCTCCTTCGGGGGTGGGTTTGGCGGTCACCCCGCCGCCCAGCATGGCGGCCCGCTCGCGCATGCCCACCAGGCCGTGCCCCTCGCCGGGCGGCGACAGCGACGACGCACGCTGACCCTTGGCGGGCGGGCCGTTGATCACGCTGAGCAGGAGTATGCCCTCCCGCTGGATCAGCTCGACGTCGACCACCGCCCCCGGAGCGTGCCGCATCACGTTGCTGAGCGCCTCCTGCAGGATCCGGTAGGCGCTCAGCGCCACCCCCTGCGGCACGGCGGACAGGTCGCCGGTGACGCTGGTGTTGACGGTCAGCCCGGCGCCGCGCGCCGCCCACACCAGCGCGTCCAGCCGGTCCAGGCCGGGCTGCGGCGCGGTCTCCGCGCCGTCCTCCGAGCGCAGCACGCCCAGGATGCGGCGCATCTCGGTGAGCGCGTCCAGCGCGGTCGCGCGGATCTCCTTCAGATCCTGGCGGATCTTGTCGGGCACCTCCGGCACGGTGTACGGCGCCGCCTCCGCCTGGATCGCGATCATCGACATGTGGTGGGCCACCACGTCGTGCAGCTCGCGGGCGATGCGCTGGCGCTCCTTGAGCACCGCCTCGGCCTCCCGGTGCCGCTTCTCCTGCTCGGCCAGCTCGCGGGCGGCGGCCCGCTCCCGCTCGGCCAGCTCGTCGCGGGTCTTCTGGCGCAGCCGCACGAACGCGCCGACCAGCAGCGGCACCACCACGAACACGGCCGCGCCCGCGCCGGTCCGCCGGTCGACCACCAGCACCCCGAGCACCGACCACAGGCCCGCGCCGACCGTCAGGCTGAGCGGGGAGCGCACCGCCACCGTGTAGAGGACGAACACGCCGGCGACCGACCCGCCGGGCGGGAACGGCACGTCCAGCCAGTGCTGCATCCCGGTGTAGAACATCGCCGCGTACAGCACCCGCCACGCGGCCACCGGATGGCGCTCGCGCAGCGCCATCGGCAGCGCCAGCAGGAACGCGGCGATGCCCAGCTCCCCGTGCGACACCCACAGGCCGTTCTCCGCCGTCTCGTGGACCAGCAGCGAGTACGTCCCGAAGCCGATGGCCACCGCGATGAGCAGGTCGATGACCTGCATGACGACCGGGAACGGGATTCGGCGCAGCCGGGTGTCGCGCAGCCGGGGCGGCCACGGCCGGTCGGCCGGGAGCGGCTCGGCGGACCCGACGAGGCCGGACACCAGGGGCCGCAGCACCAGCCCCAGAGTCTGCGCCAGGCCCTGCTTGGGGGCGTCGTCGCTGTCCATGCCGTCAGGCTAGAGGCGTCCGCACCCGCGGCGAATGACACCGTGGTGCCACCTCTATGTCATACCGAGGGGGCATCCGGGCCGAGCCGCCCGCGTCGTCAGCGTACGGCTCAGCGCACGGCGTGAAGCACCGGGTGCCGCACCGGCCCGCCCCCCTCGGGTACTACGGTCGGAACTGTGGAACCGGTGGAGGCGCTGCGCCGGATCGCGTTCCTGCTGGAACGCGCGCAGGAGCCCACCTATCGGGTGCGGGCCTTCCGCAAGGCGGCCGATCTGGTCGAGCGCACCCCGCGCGAGGAACTGGCCGAGCGGGTGCGCGACGGCACGCTGACCGCGCTGCCCGGCATCGGCAAGGTCACCGCGCTGGTGATCGAGGAGGCGCTGCGCGGGGAGACCCCCGGCTACCTGCTGCGCCTGGAGGCGACCGAGGGGCAGGGGCTGAGGGAGCGGGGGACGTCCCCCCGATCGGATGTGGACGAGGCGGCCGCGGCACTGCGGCGTGCGCTGTGCGGCGACCTGCACACCCACAGCGACTGGTCCGACGGCGGCTCGCCGATATGGGAGATGGCCGAGACCGCCCGCGCCCTCGGCCACGACTACATCGCGCTGACCGACCACTCGCCGCGCCTGACCGTGGCCAACGGGCTGTCGGCCGAGCGGCTGCGCCGGCAACTGGACGCGGTGGCCGAGCTGAACGCCGAGCTGGCGCCGTTCCGCATCCTGACCGGCATCGAGGTGGACATCCTGGACGACGGCTCGCTGGACCAGGACCCCGACCTGCTCGACCGGCTCGACGTGGTGGTGGCCAGCGTCCACTCCAAACTGCGCATGGACCGCGTCGCCATGACCCGCCGGATGGTCGCGGCCGTGCGGAACCCGCGGGTCGACGTCCTCGGGCACTGCACGGGGCGGATCGTCAAGGGCGGCGGGCGGCGCGGCGGCGTGCGACCGGAGTCGCAGTTCGACGCGGCCCTGGTCTTCGACGCCTGCGCCGCCTACGACGTCGCCGTGGAGATCAACTCGCGGCCGGAGCGGCTGGACCCGCCCGAGCGGCTGCTGCGGCCGGCGGTCGAGGCGGGCTGCCGGTTCGCCATCGACTCCGACGCGCACGCCCCCGGCCAGCTCGACTGGCAGCCCGACGGGTGCGAACGCGCCGTCCGCTGCGGGGTCGCACCCGAGCAGGTCGTCAACACCATGAGCGCCGACGACCTGCTCGCCTGGACGGCCGGTCGGCGAGGGTAGGGGCGGCCGCGCCCCGGGGCCGGTCAGGTGGCGTCCGGGCGCGGCGGGCTACGGTCGGCTGTGCCGACGAACGTGAGGGGTTCCATGACCGAGATCACCCATCGCCACGTCCAGTCCACAAGCGGCCTGCGGATGCACATCGCCGAGGCGGGCACCGGTCCCCTGGTCCTGCTGCTGCACGGCTTCCCCGAATGCTGGTACTCCTGGCGGCACCAGCTCGTCGCCCTCGCCGAGGCCGGATACCGCGCGGTCGCCCCCGACCAGCGCGGCTACGCCCGCACCGGCGGGCCGCCCCGCGTGGAGGAGTACACCATCCTGCACCTGGTCGGCGACGCCGTCGGGCTGATCGACGCGCTCGGCGAGGAGCAGGCCGTCGTCGTCGGGCACGACTGGGGCGCCCCCGTCGCCTGGGCCGCCGCGCAGCTGCGCCCCGACCGGGTGCGCGGCGTCGTCAGCATGTCCGTGCCGCACCGGCCCCGCTCCTCGCGTCCCCCCGTGGCCGCGCTGCGCGAGCAGGTGGGCGAGGGCTTCTACATGGTCTACTTCCAGCAGCCCGACGTGCCCGAGGCCGAGTTCGACCGCGACCGCACCGCCGCCTTCCGGCGGCTGCTGTACGCCGCGTCCGGCGACGGCCCCGGCCTGACGCCGATCGTCCCGGACGGCGGCGGCTTCCTCGACCTGTGCCCCGAACCCGCCGGGCTGCCCGGCTGGCTCACCGACGACGACATCGCCGCCTACGTCCGCGAGTACGAGGACGCGGGCTTCACCGGCCCCCTCAACTGGTACCGCAACCTGGACCGCAACTGGGAGCTCACCGCCGCCTGGCACCGCGCCCCGATCACGCCCCCGGCCCTGTTCATCGCCGGGGACCGCGACCTCGTCGCCGCCGCCCCGCGCGCCCGCGACACCGTCGCCGGCATGAGGACGTTCGTCCCCGACCTGCGCGACACCGTCTGGCTGCCCGGCTGCGGCCACTGGACCCAGCAGGAACGCCCCGACGAGGTCAACCGCATCCTGATCGACTTCCTCGGCGCGCTGTAGCCGCCGCCGGCGGGGCGTACGGCCGGGACGTGCCCCGCGCCGGCCGTACGCCCCGGCGGCGTGTCGTGCACGCCACGGGCGACGGCAGCGCCGGCGCGGCCGCAGGGGAGGCGGCGGGCAGGGCCCCGGAAAGACAGCAGGCAGGCGGTCGGGGAGACCGCGGCAGGGCGGCCGGTGCCGTGTGCGGACGCGCGGCCACCGCGCAGGAAGGTTCGGGACACCGCGCGCAGGGCTGCGCGGGTCGCGGCCGTTGCGGTCGGGGCCGCGGCTCGACATGCCGCCCGCGCCGCCGAACGCGCCGCACGGTGCGGTGGCGCTGCCGGGGGCCGGGTGCTCTGTCGCTGCGCCGCCTGCTGGGCGCCGTGTCCGCCGGACGGGTGGGCCGGGGCGCGGGCTCAGGAGGATTGTTGCTCCTCGCCGGGGGCGGTCCGCAGATGGTAGTCGCGGGGGTTCAGGCGGCGGGTGCGGCGGCGCCGCGCGCACCGGGCGCAGCGCTGATCGACGACCTCTACCGGCGTGCTGACGAACCGCGGACCGCCGATGTGCCGCGCTCGCCCGGTCGCATTCGCCGCGCTCCGTTCGTCGTGGCTCAAAACGATCAATAACATCCAGGTCCGCGTGGAAACCGCCCGGGACCGACATCGCCTTTCCGCAGGCCCTGCCCCGGGAGGGCATCGGGGCAGGGCCTACGGGCGGCGGGCGGTGTCAGCCGCCGATGTCGGAGTTCTGGGCGGCGGTGACGATCGTCACCGCGTCCTCGGGCAGGAGGTATCCGGCGTCCACCGACGCCTGCGCGGCCGCCCGGACCTTGGCCACGTAGTCGTCGTGCGTCGGGTACAGCCTGCTGAGCACGGGCTCGGCGGTGGGCGGGAAGGAGGGGTCGGACGGGTCGCCGTCGTCATGGCGGTCCCACGGGTCGGCGTCGCCGTTCCACGGGTCCCGGGCGCCGTACAGGCCGCAGAAGACGCCGCTGCCGGCGGTGTCCCGCATGCCGGTGAGGGTGCGGGTCGGCACCGCGACGTCCGGCAGCCGGATGCCGCCGGCGGCGAGGCCGGTGCTCGGGTCGCGCAGGTAGGTGTTCAGCGCCGGCCCGCCCGGCGGACGCGCACCGCCCCGGGCCCAGCTCGCCAGATGCCGCAGCGCGGCGTTCATCGCGTAGTGGCCGGGCCCGTCGTTGAACGGCGCCGAACCGGGGGCGCAGCCGGGCTGCGGCGCGGCGGAGCCGGCGGACTTGCGCAGCGTCGGGTCGCCGAGGTCGTAGGCCCACTGGTCGCCGTGCGCGGTCCCCGCCAGCTCCCAGCGCACGATCCGATCGGTGTCCGGCTGCCGGGCGGCGGACGCCCCCGGGATGTCGGTCTCGGTCAGCACGACGAACGCCGGCTCCGGCTGGTCGGTGCGGATGCGCGACGGCGTCGGCATCCGCAGCACGTCGGCCAGGCTGCCGCTGATCGGCG
This sequence comes from Actinomadura keratinilytica, assembly GCF_039539665.1. NCBI lineage: Bacteria > Bacillati > Actinomycetota > Actinomycetes > Streptosporangiales > Thermomonosporaceae > Actinomadura > Actinomadura keratinilytica. Next base: position 19,590 of record NZ_BAABDO010000046.1, on the reverse strand, counting down.
CGGCGACCGCGCTGTTGCTGTGGATCATGAAGCCGTCGTAGACCCGGGACACCGGCTGCACGGCGTTGACGTAGGTCGTCATGAAGCCGGCCGACTGGGACTCGCCGTCGGCGAGCAGCGTCCTGATCCGCAGCCCGCCCAGCGGGTCGGGGCCGTTCGGCGTGCGCAGCGCCTGCCCGGCCTGGGAGAAGATGTCGTAGGAGTAGGCGTCGCCGGGGTGGACGAGGCTGCCGTACCGCGCCGGGTCCCAGCCCTTGAGGCCGCGGATCTGGCCGAGGCCGCCGTTGACGCCGACCGACTGCGCCGAGACGCCCACCCACGCGTAGCCGCCGCGCAGCAGCTCGTCCCGCGCGAACCAGTAGTCGGGGGAGAGCTCGAGCTGGCCGCTGACGTTGAGCCACTCCACCACGACGGTGCCGTTGAATCTGGCCGGGTCGGCGGGCCGCCGCACGAGCAGCCGGGTCTTGTAGGCGGCCCGGCCGGACGCGCGGACGGCCCACCGCCCGTCGGACGTCCAGATGCCGGACTTCGCGTAGGACGTGGCGGTGCCCTCGATGAAGTACTCGCTCTCGGTGTAACCGAACGAGCCGAGGTCCTCGGCCGCGGCCAGGAACGGGAAGCCGCGGTCGCCGGCGGGCGGGACGGTGATCACCGGGTTGGCGGCCGCGGCCCGGGCGGCCGGGGCCGCGGGCGGGACGCCGAGGACGAGGGCGGCGGCCAGCACCGCCCCCAGCGCCGCCGCGGCGGCTCGCCGCCACGGGGACCGGACAGGTGTGCGCACGGGGGTTGCACCTCCCTGAGCGGATGACGGGGGGAAGCACAGTGTGCCGTCCGGGCGCCGCCCCTGAATCGGCGAAATCACCGGCGCCCGCACGGCCGGCGCGCCGACCCCGTGCTCCCCTCCGCCACCGGAGGGCTCTTGACGGGCGATCAGATGTGAGCTCTTCTCACGTCCATGGATGATCTCCGCCCCCCGTATCGCCTCCGCCCGGCGGTCCGCCGCCTCGCCCGCCGGTCCGCCGCCCTCGCCGCCGCCGCCGCGCTCACCGCCGTGCTCCCGGCGACCCGGGCGTCGGCCGACCAGGCGCAGGAGCTCACCCTCAACCGGATCCAGAGCATCGGGACGCACAACAGCTACCACGTCGAGCCGAACGCCAAGGAGTTCGGGCTGATCTCCGCCTTCGCGGGGGCCCAGGCAGGCGGGCTGCAGTACACCCACGTCCCGCTCGGCCGCCAGCTCGCCGAGCAGAGCGTGCGGCAGATCGAACTCGACGTCTGGGCGGACCCCGACGGCGGACGTCTCGCCCGGCCGCTGATCCGGCTGCTGACCGGCCAGCCCTTGGAGTACGACCCGCGCATGCTCGAGAAGGGCACCAAGGTCCTGCACATCCGCGACATCGACTACCGCAGCACGTGCGTGTCGTTCGTGGAATGCCTGACCGCGGTGCGCGACTGGTCGCGGGCCCACCCGTCGCACGTCCCGATCGCGATCCTGCTGGAGTTCAAGGACACGCTCGACCTGTCGGTGCCCGACTCCTTCCCGCTCCCGCCGTACCGGTGGACGCGGGCGCGGATGCTCGCGCTGGAGGAGGAGATCCGCTCGGTGTTCTCGGCGGACGACCTGATCACCCCGGACGACATCCGCGACGACGGCCTCACCCTGGAGGAGTCCGTGCTGCGCAACGGCTGGCCCTCGCTGGACTCGGTCCGCGGCAAGGTCATGTTCCTCATGGACAACGGCGGCTCCTACCGCGACCGCTACGTCGAGGGCAACCCCAGCCTGGAAGGGCGGATCCTGTTCACCAGCGCCGAGCCGGGGCAGCCCGACGCGGCGTTCGTCAAGCGCAACGACGCGGTCGCCGCGGCCGAGGAGATCAAGTCGCTCGTCCGCCGCGGCTACGTCGTGCGGACCCGCGCCGACGCCGACACCGCCCAGGCCCGCAGCGGCGACACCTCCGTCCGCGACGCGGCGCTGGCCAGCGGCGCCCAGTGGGTCAGCACGGACTACCCGGTCCCCGGGCTCGCCGACCGCTTCGGCACCGGCTACTTCGCCGCCCTCCCCGGCCTGGCCGCCGCCCGCTGCAACCCGGTCCTCACCTCCGACGGCTGCACCGTCCCCTCTCCCTGACGCCGCGGAACCGCCGGGAATGTCGGTGCCGTGGGGCAGGCTGCCCCCCGAAAGGGGGGCAGCTGATGGCCATACACGTCGCGAGCAGGCGCCGGGCCAGGGCCTCCATCGAGGCGGCGTATCCGGGCGCGCGGATCGTGGACGTCACCTCGCGGGCCGACGAGCCGTGGGTGCGGCTGAGCCCCTTCTACCCGCACGGCGGCATTCCCGTGCCGTTCACCCCGGGGGTGACCGCCCAGTCGGTGGAGGGGATCTGGCAGGCCCTCAAGGTCTTCGCGGACGAGGACGTCGACCCCGCCAAGCTGCACGTCACCTCGATGCGGGGGCTCAAGCGGACGGTCCGCGCGCACGGACCCGTCCTCGGCCACCGCCGGGGCCTCGAAGGGACGGTGCTGCTGCCGTACGAGCAGGCCCGCCGGGAGATCTACCTGCCGTCCTACCGGTGGGTCCTGGACAGGCGCGTCGCCGACCTGGTCGCCGAACTGGGCCGCCTGGCGGCCGAGGGCGATGTCGTCCTGCTCGACTACGGAGCCAACGACGACGTGGGCGACCTGTCCAGGCCGCTGTCGCACGCCGGCCTCCTCCGCCGGCACATCGAGGGGCGCCGGCCGGGCCCGTAGCGCGCCGTGCGCACGCCGGCGGCGCCCGGCCGCGGCGGGCGGGGCGGGGTCACGGCCTACACCTCCGTGATCTCGGCACCCGCCCGCGCGGCCTCGCCCAGGGTATTAGGCGTCGCCGCCGGTGCTGCTCTCGGCGGTCCGCGCGCCGCCCGCGAACACCGACGCCACGTCGTCGTTCAGCCGGTAGCGCTCGATGGCCTGCTGCAGCGTCTCCGGCTTGACCTCGCCCTGCCGGGCCAGCCGGGTCAGCACGGCGAGCACGATGGACGCCGCGTCGACGTGGAAGAACCGGCGGGCGGCGGCGCGGGTGTCGGAGAAGCCGAACCCGTCGGTGCCGAGCGACAGGAAGTCGCCGGGCACCCACGGCGCGATCTGGTCGGGGACGGCGCGCATGAAGTCCGACACCGCCACGATCGGGCCGGGCGCGTTCTCCAGCGTCCGCGTCACGTACGGGACGCGCTGCTCGGCCTCGGGATGCAGCAGGTTCCACTCGTCGCAGGAGCGGGCCTCGCGGGCCAGCTCGTTCCACGAGGTGGCCGACCACACGTCGGCGGCCACGCCCCAGTCCTCGGCCAGCAGCCGCTGCGCCTCCAGGGCCCAGCGCCCGCCCACGCCGGACGCCAGGATCTGCGCCCGCGGCGCCTCGGCCCCGAGGCCGTCCCGCGGCGCCTCGCGGTACCGGTACAGGCCCTTGAGCAGGCCGTCGACGTCCAGGTCGGCCGGCTCGGCGGGCTGCTGGTAGGGCTCGTTGTAGACGGTGAGGTAGTAGAAGACGTCCTCGCCGTGCGGGTGCTGCTCGGACGAGCCGTACATGCGGCGCAGCCCGTCCCGCACGATGTGCGCCAGCTCGAACGCCCACGCCGGGTCGTAGTGCACGCAGGCGGGGTTGGACGCGGCCAGCAGGGGGGAGTGGCCGTCGGCGTGCTGCAGGCCCTCGCCGGTGAGGGTGGTGCGGCCCGCCGTGGCGCCCAGCAGGAAGCCGCGGCCCATCTGGTCGCCCATCGCCCACATCTGGTCGCCGGTCCGCTGGAACCCGAACATCGAGTAGAAGATGTAGACGGGGATCATGTGCTCGCCGTGCGTGGCGTAGCAGGTGCCCGCGGCGATCGTCGAGGCCATCGACCCGGCCTCGCTGATGCCCTCGTGCAGCATCTGCCCCTGCTCGGACTCCTTGTACGACAGCAGCAGCTTGCGGTCGACGGCCTCGTAGGTCTGCCCGTGCGGCGAGTAGATCTTGGACGTGGGGAACAGCGAGTCCATGCCGAACGTGCGGTACTCGTCCGGGGCGATCGGGACGAACCGGGCGCCGATGTTCTCGTCCTTGATCAGGTCCTTGAGCAGCCGGACGAACGCCATGGTGGTGGCGACGTTCTGCTTGCCCGAGCCCTTGCGCAGCGACGAGTACACCGCGTCGCCGGGCAGCTTCAGCGGCTTGGCGCGCACCACCCGCTTGGGCAGGAACCCGCCGAGCGCGGCCCGCCGCTCGCGCATGTACTCGATCTCCTCGGAGTCCTCGCCCGGGTGGTAGTACGGCGGCAGGTCCGCCTCCAGCGCCGAGTCGGGGATGTCCAGGTAGAGCCGGTCGCGGAACTCCTTGAGCTCGGCCTTGGTGAGCTTCTTCATCTGGTGGGTGGCGTTGCGGGCCTCGAAATCGGGGCCGAGCGTCCACCCCTTGATGGTGTGCGCCAGGATCACCGTGGGCTGGCCGACGTGCTCGCGGGCCGCCTTGAACGCCGCGTACACCTTGCGGTAGTCGTGCCCGCCGCGCGACAGGCGGCGCAGGTCGTCGTCCGACAGGTGCTCGACCATCTTGCGCAGCCGCGGGTCGTCGCCGAAGAAGTGCTCGCGGATGTAGGCGCCGGACTCGACCGAGTAGGTCTGGAACTGCCCGTCCGGCGTGGTGTTCATCTTGTTGACCAGCACGCCGTCGACGTCCTGGGCCAGCAGCGGGTCCCAGTCGCGGCCCCAGATCACCTTGATGACGTTCCAGCCCGCGCCGCGGAAGAACGACTCCAGCTCCTGGATGATCTTGCCGTTGCCGCGCACCGGGCCGTCCAGCTGCTGCAGGTTGCAGTTGACGACGAAGGTGAGGTTGTCCAGCTCCTCGCGGGCGGCCAGGCCGATGGCGCCCAGCGACTCCGGCTCGCCCATCTCGCCGTCGCCGAGGAACGCCCACACGTGCGACCGGGAGGTGTCCTTGATCTTGCGGTTGTACAGGTAGCGGTTGAACCGGGCCTGGTAGACGGCGTCGATGGCGGTCAGGCCCATCGACACCGTGGGGAACTCCCAGAAGTCGGGCATCAGCCGCGGGTGCGGGTACGACGACAGCCCGCCGCCCGGGTGGGAGATCTCCTGGCGGAAACCGTCCAGCTGGTGCTGCGTCAGCCGCCCCTCCAGGTAGGCGCGGGCGTAGATGCCGGGCGCCGCGTGCCCCTGGATGAACACCTGGTCGCCGGACTCGCCGTGGTCCTTGCCGCGGAAGAAGTGGTTGAACCCCACCTCGTAGAGCGACGCGGCCGAGGCGTAGGTGGCGATGTGCCCGCCGACGCCCAGCTCGGGGCGGTTGGCCCGGGACACCATGATCGCGGCGTTCCACCGGATGTAGGCCCGGATGCGCCGCTCGATGTGCTCGTCGCCGGGGAACCAGGGCTCGCGCTCCGGCGGGATGGTGTTGATGAAGTCGGTACTGCGCAGGCCGGGGACGCCGACCTGCTGCTCGCGGGCACGTTCCAGCAGGCGCAGCATCACGTAGCGCGCGCGCCCCTTGCCCTCGGTCTTGATGACCGTGTCAAGCGACTCCAGCCACTCCCGGGTCTCGTCCGGGTTGATGTCCGGCAGTTGGCTCGGCAGGCCGTCGCTGATGATCGAAAAGCGTTGACGTCCGGTAGCCACGGGGTCCCCTCTGTGCCGTACTGTCCTGCGACTGTTCGTCGCCGGTTTCGTGATCCATCGTCGCCCCTCGGGGCGGCCATCGCATCTCTACCAGTCAGTAACCATTTTCCCCGGTCACAGCGGGTGTCAGGCTCTGCGGCAGGGTGGTTTCCACCCTTTTGCAAAAGCGGTCGCGCCCCCTTCCGGCGGACCGTCGCGCCCACGCAGGTATGAATCCGCAACCAGGGTATGACCCCTCCGACAAAACCCGTACGACCAGCGAGATCTGGGGGAGTGATGAAGGCATCGGTCGGAGATGTACTGCTTGTGCACTCCAGGTGGGTGGGCCATCACAATCGGGTGGGCGAGATCATCGAGGTCCGCGGCGACGACGGCAGCCCGCCGTACGTCGTGCGCTTCGAAGACGGACACGAGGCTCTGTGCTTCCCGGGGCCCGACGCCGTGATCGAGCCGGCGAAGGCCACCGCCGAGCGCTGACCGCACCGGCGCCGGTGGCGCCCCCCAGGGGCCGTCATCGGCGCCCTGTCCTCGGATGCCCGCGTCCTTCCGTAGGCGGCCGCGTCCCCCCGGTGCCCCCAGGCCGTGGCGGGGCGCGGCAGGCGCGCGCCGGGCGTGTCCGCCGATCGATCTCGACATCCCGTAGTCATAACCACGGTGCGTGATCGCAATCATGTGCTCCGCCGGGACCCCGGTGAGGGCGTCGCCCGGGCGGCGCGTCCGGAACCGGCCGCGGCTGAGCGGGGGGCGGGCGGGGCGCTGGCCGGTTGCGGTCTCGGCGCGCCCGGCCGGGCGATCATGCATCGGGGGCGGGGGATGGGGTAAACAAGCGGGTCATGAAGAGCGTCGTGGTGCGGGTGACCACTGGGAACCGGGACGTCGTGCACGACATCACCGCCGAGTGCGAGCGGTTCGCCGCCGAGGCGGGCGAGGACGGGCTGCTGCACGTGTTCGTCCCGCACGCCACCGCGGGGGTCGCGCTGATCGAGCTGGGCTCGGGCAGCGACGACGACCTGCTGGCCGCGCTGCGCGACCTGCTGCCGGCCGACGACCGGTGGCGGCACGCGCACGGCTCGCGCGGCCACGGGCGGTCCCACGTGCTGCCCGCGATCGTGCCGCCGTACGCGACGATCCCCGTCGTGGGCGGGCGGCTGGCCCTCGGCACCTGGCAGTCGGTGGCGCTCGTCGACCTCAACGTCGACAATCCCGAGCGGCAGGTCCGGCTGTCCTTCCTTGCGGGCTGAGCATGGATTGTTACGCTCGGTGGGTGTCCAGTGACCGTCCCGGCGGCGTTCCCGCCAATGGGCCCGGCAAATGCCCGGAAGACACTTGCGCTAGGGCCCCTCACTTGTGTGGACTGTCCCGCAAACACCGCAGCGGTGTCAGACTCGGACACGTGGAATGTGCCGCGCCCCCGCGCCCCGGCCGGTGCGCAGGGGCCTCCGCTCGGGGGCCGGGAAAGGTACCGCGCGGGCTATCGACCATGGGAGGACTTTCGTGAGCGCGACCGCGGGTCAGGCGCAGACTGAGCGCAGCCTGGCCGAACGGCTCGGCTTCCAGCCGGACCAGGTGGTGCAGGAGATCGGTTTCGACGACGACGTCGACGAGGAGCTTCGTTCCTCCGTCGAGGCGGTCACGGGGAACGAGCTGGTCGACGAGGACTACGACGACGTGGTCGACGTCGTGCTGCTGTGGTGGCGGGAGGACGACGGCGACCTGTTCGACGGACTCACCGACGCGCAGGTTCCGCTCACCGACGGGGGATACATCTGGCTGCTCACGCCCAAGGCGGGCCGTGAGGGGCATGTGGAGCCCAGCGACATCGGCGAGGCCGCCCGCAGCGCGGGACTGACCCAGACCAAGAGCGTCAGCGCGGCCGCCGAGTGGTCGGGCACGCGCCTGGTGCCGCCGAAGGCGCGCAAGTAGCCAGGCCGCGGGCGGCCCGCCGCCCGCCGGCGCCCGCTCCACCGGGACCGGGCCACGCGAAACCGGGCCGTGACGGCCGGGCCGTGACGGTCGGCCCGCGGCGCCGGGTGGCATGACGACCGTGTCACGACGACTGCGCGGCCCCGCTTCCGGCGCGCCGTGCGGCGGGCGGGGTGGGCGGCCGCCGCGCCGGCGGGAGGTGGCAGACTGGGCCGCGACGCGCCGTGGTGCGCGCACGTCCCCGTGACCGCGGGGACGAGGAGTTCCCCGCCGCGAGCGGGGCGATCCGCGGGAGAGGCATGGCGGTTGAGGTTGGCGACAGCGCGCCGGACTTCGAGCTGAAGGACCAGCACGGCACCCCGGTGAAGCTGTCGGACTACCGGGGCCGGAAGAACGTCGTCCTGGTGTTCTACCCCCTGGCGTTCAGCGGCGTGTGCACGGGCGAGCTGTGCACGATCCGCGACGAGCTGCCGACGCTGGGCGGCGACGACGTCCAGGTGCTGGCGGTGTCGGTCGACTCGATGTTCTCGCTGCGGGCCTGGTCCGAGCAGGAGAAGTACCAGTTCCCGCTGCTGGCGGACTTCTGGCCGCACGGCGGGGTGGCCCGCAGCTACGGGGTGTTCGACGAGGAGCGCGGCGTGGCGCTGCGCGGCACGTTCATCATCGACACCGAGGGCGTCGTCCGCTGGAAGGTCGTCAACGCGATCCCGGACGCGCGCGACATCGACGAGTACCGCAAGGCGCTCGCCGCTTTGTAGGCCGTCCCGGGCCGGGCCCGGCCGCGCGCCGGCCGGGCCGGTCCGAACCCTTCGCACCCCTGGAGGTGTGATGCCCTGCTTCCGATGCGGGGCGCGGCAGACCGACCCCGTCCGCGGCGCGAGCCCGTGGAAGCGCGGGGTCCGGGCGGACCGCCAGGTGCTGATCTGCCCCCGCTGCCAGGCCGAACACGACTGGACGGCCGAACTCGACCAGTGCGACGCCTGCGGCTCCACCGTGCTGACCTGCCGCCTCGGCGAGGTGGAGTGCCGCGACTGCGGGCACACCCGCGAGGCCGTCCGCGACGACGAGCGCCCCGGCGACCTGGTGCCGTCCGGCGGCGCCGGACCGGTCGACGCCGACCTGTCGCAGGAGGTCGCGGCGGCGCTGTCGCGCGTCCTCAAGCGCGGCCCCGTCCGCTGACCCGGCCCGCCGCCGGGCCCGCCGGTCCCCAGGGGCCGGGAGGGCGCCCGGCGCCGAAGTGAACGAACGCCCTCCCGGCGGCCGCGGCCGCGCGGCCCGGACGTCCGGGGCCTCCCCGCGCGTCCGCGGTGGCCGCCCTCAGGCGGCCTGGCCGTCGCCCGCCTCCAGCAGGTGGTAGAGCAGCAGCAGCTGGGTGATCGCCAGGGGGTCGCTGGCGGTGCCGTCGGACAGGCGGCCCAGGGCGTCGCGGTCGATGCCGTCGCCCGCGCGCGGCCCCAGGCGCTCCCAGATGGCCTTCTTGACGACCTGCGACTCCTCGGGCGACACGTACCCGTGGACGTGCAGCGCGTCCACGGGACGGCCGTCGGTGTCGCGGCGCAGCCGCAGGTGCATGGCGGTCCCCGGCTCCTTGAGCACCTCGGCCAGCTCGGGGTGGTCGATGGTGGGGCGCAGCAGCAGCTCGGCCGACAGGGGCGTGCCGGGCGGGTCGGCGCGTTCGGCGACGGGCGCGAACCGCACCACGATGTCGGCCCAGCGGCGCTGCGGGCGGATGAAGGCGGCGCTCTCCGGCTCCCGCCGGTCGAGTTCGCGGCGCACCTGGTCGGGGGTGTAGCCGCGGGTGCGGCAGTCGCGGTCGATCTTCCAGCGGTGCCGCAGGTGCTCGGGCGGGTCGAGGTAGACGGTGATGTCGAAGCACGCCCGCGCCAGCCGGGTGTGCAGGGGGAGCAGCCCTTCGACGATCACGAATTCGCGCGGCCGGACCAGCTCGGGGCGCACCAGCCGCCCGGTGGTGTGGTCGTACACCGGTTTGAGGATCGGCTCGCCCATCGACAGCAGCTGCAGGTGCTGCTCCATGATGTCGATGTGGTTGCAGTCGGGGTGCAGGGCGGTGAAGGGCTTGTCCCGGCGTTCGGCGCGGTCGTAGCGGTGGTAGTCGTCCACGCAGACGGCCGTCATCCGGTCCGCCCCCAGGCACTGCACCAGGCCCCGGGTGAGGGTCGTCTTGCCCGCCGCGCTGTCCCCGGCGATGGCGAGCATGACGGGCCGGCGGGCCGCGCCGCGCGCCCGCAGCATGTGCACGATCCGATGGGGCACCTGGCCTCCTCAGCGTCCCGCGGTGGTCGTCGGTGCCCGCGAGGCTAGGCCGCCGCCTCCGCCCGCCGCGTCCCCCGAGCAGGGGATTCGCGGGGTGAAACCCTCCCTACTGGCGGGTAGGCAACGGCTTGTTATCTTTCCCGAATGGGGCCCATTCGCGTCGTCCTGGTCGACGACCACGAGATGATCCTCGCCGGGCTGAAGGCCATGCTGGCCGGCTTCTCCGGGCGCGTGCGCGTGGTCGGGCAGGCGGGTGCCGGGAAGGAGGCCACCCGGCTGGTCACCTCGCTGCGCCCGGACGTGGTGCTGCTGGACGTGCGGCTCGGTCCGGAGAGCGGCCTGGACCTGTGCCGCACGCTGACCCGCCAGGCTCCCGGCTCGCGCGTGGTGTTCCTTTCGGTGTACGACGACGAGCAGTACGTCTTCGAGGCGCTGCGCGCCGGAGCCGGCGGCTACCTGCTCAAACGGGTCGACGGGCCGGAGCTGGTCAAGCGCCTGGAGGAGGTGGCGCAGGGCGAGACGGTCGTCGACCCGACCCTGGCGGGCCGGATGGCGGTCACCGCCGCCCGGCTGGGCCGCGGCGAGTTCTGGCCGGGCGCCGGGCGCGGGCTCACCCAGCGCGAGAGCGAGGTGCTGGCGCTGCTGGTCGGCGGGCTGTCCAACCGGGCCATCGCGGCGCGGCTGGTGCTGAGCGAGGAGACGGTCAAAAGCCATCTGCGCGCCCTTTACCGCAAGCTGGAGGTGACCGACCGGTCGGCCGCGATCGCCGTCGCCCTGCGCGAGGGCCTGTTCCGGTGACCGCGCCGCCGCTGGAGCTGCTCGCCGCGCGCGGCACCGACCTGCTGCTGCGCGTGGTCGCGGTGGCGTGCGCGGCCCGGGAGCTGCCGCAGCTGGCCGAGGAGCTGGCCGGGCTGGTGGTCCGGTCGGCCGAGGCGCTGACGTTCTGCGACGTGTACGTCCTGGACGCCGACGACCGGGCGCTGGAGGCCCCCGGCCGCCCGCGCGTGCCGCTGGGCGACGGCGACGCCGGCTGGGTGGCCGCCCACGGACGCGCCCGCCGGCACGCCGACGGGCGGGGCGTCGCGATCCCCGTGCACGGCGACGACGCGTCCACGATCGCCGTGCTGGACGTGCGGTCCGCCGGCCCCTGCCGGGAGCGGGACGTGGCGCTGGCGACCGCGCTGGCCGGGCTGTTCGGGCCCGTGCTGTCGTCGTGCCGCCGGCTGCGCGCCGCCGAGCAGCGCGAACTCGCCGCCGAGCGGTTCGCCGAACGCGCCGTGGAGGTGCAGGAGGCCGAGCGGTCCCGGCTGAGCCGCGAGATCCATGACGGCATCGCCCAGCGGCTGGCCGGGCTCGGGTTCCACCTGTCGGCGGCCGAGCGGGCGCTGCCCGACCACCATCCCGAGGCCGCCGAGCAGATCGCCCTGGCCCGGCGGCTGTGCGAGCTGGCCGCCGCCGAGACCCGCGCCGCGATCGGGGGGCTGCGCCCGCCGGTGCTGGACGACCTGGGCCTGTCCGCGGCGCTGGCCACGCTGGCGCGCGAGGCGGGCGCGGCGAACCTGGACGTCACCGTCACGGTCACCGGGGAGCTGGACGACGCGCTGCCCGACCACGTGCAGACCGCGCTGTACCGGATCGCGCAGGAGGCGGTGGGCAACTGCCTGCGGCACGCGTCGGCCACCTGCGTGGACCTGCTGCTGGAGCACGACCGCGACCGGGTGCGGCTGGCCGTCACCGACGACGGCGTGGGCTTTCGCGTCCGGGACGTGGTCGCGCCCGGCCGCCGCCCGGGCTCCTACGGACTGCGCGGCATGGCCGAACGCGCCGAGCTGCTCGGCGGCCGGGTGTCGGTGACCAGCCGCCTGGGCGTCGGCACGACGGTCGAGGCCGTCGTGCCGGTGCCGGCCTCCCGCCGCCGCGGCCCGGCGGGCGGGCGCGGCGGCGGGCAGGCGGTCAGCCCTTTCGCAGGACGCGGAAGGTGATGCCGGCCCGCACCAGCCGGTCCAGCAGCGCGTCGCCCATGGCCGCGGCGGGGGTGACCTGCCCCGACGTCTTCGGCAGGTCGTCGTGCGCCAGGCACAGCGCCGACTCGGCGAGCATCTTGGCGGTCTCGTCGTAGCCCGGGTCGCCGCCCGCCACCTCGGTGACCACCCGTGCGCCGCCGCCCTCGCCGACGAACGTCAGCCGGAACCAGCTCCGGGCGCGCGTCTCGGGCGACGGGCCCTGGCCGGGGGTCCGCATGTTCAGCAGCAGTGCGCGGGTGGGCGGGAGCTGCGCCAGCGCCATGGCGGCCGCGGCGCCCGCCGCCATGCCGAGGGCGGTCGGCAGCCGCCGCACCGCCAGGTACATGCCGAAGGCGAAGTCGGGGCCGTAGCGGTCCAGCGCGGCGGCCGACCGGGCCACGATGTCCGGGTCGAGGGTCGGCATCGGCAGCGTCCACCCGGAGCCGAGGCGGGTGTGCGGGACGGGCCGCTGCGACACGCGCACCCGGCGTCCGGCGGGCCACACCTCCGCGCGGCGGCGCTCGCGCCGGGCGCGCCACATGCCGGGCAGGTCGGCGGCCACCCCGATCGCCGAGTGCCAGGTGCCGCCGGACGGGTCGATCCTCACCCGGACGAACTCCTCCACCCGCACCGGCACGCCCTCGGGCAGCTGCTTGACGGTGAAGTAGACGCCCAGGTCGTGCGGGATCGAGTCGAAGCCGCAGGCGTGCACGAGGCGGGCGCCGCTCGCGGCCGCCTCCTCGTGGTAGCGGACGTACATGCGGTCGACGAACGCCGGCTCGCCGGTCAGGTCCAGGTAGTCGGTGCCCGCGCGGGCGCACGCGGCCACCAGCGGCTCCCCGTACCTGGCGTACGGGCCCACCGTGGTGACCACCACGCGGGCGGACGCGGCGATGTCCAGCAGCGACGCCGCGTCGGTGGAGTCGGCGTACAGCAGCGGCAGGTCCGCGCAGGCCGGGCTGCGGGCGGCGAGGCGGTCGCGCACCGCCTCCAGGCGGCCCCGGTTGCGGCCCGCCAGCGCCCAGCGGGTGCCCGGCGGGGCGTGCTCGGCCAGGTACTCGGCCGTCAGCCCGCCGGTGAACCCGGTGGCGCCGAACAGGACGATGTCGTACGGGTGGTCGGCGGTCATGGCGACCCCTTCCCGTGCTGATCGGTTGCGATGGCGAAGGATGAGTCGAATGTGATTCTGGCGTGCCGCCGCCCGGCGATCACGGACCTTCCGCGGGTGTCCACCCCGGCGCGTCGACCAGATGGCGGACGAACAGCCGGGCCGTCGGGGTGAGGGACGGCCCCGCCACGGCGTGCCAGGGCCGCTGCAGCGGCATGCCGGGGGCGTCCACGACCACCAGCCGCCCGTCGGCCAGCTCGGCGCCGACCGCATCCCGCGACACCAGCGCCACCCCCAGCCCCGCGGCCGCCCCGGCGATCACCGCGCCGTTCGAGCCCAGCACCAGGCGCGGCGGGGCGGCGTCGCGGTCGGCCAGGTACGCCTCGGCCGTCGCCCGCGTGCCCGACCCCGGCTCCCGCATCACCCACGGGGTGGTGCCCAGCGCGAACCCGGCCGCCACCGCGGGGGAGCCCACGACCACCAGCTCGTTGGGCCGGCGGGCCAGCACCTTCGCCGGCACGCCCGCGGGCGGCCGTCCGGCCAGCACCAGATCGGCCCGGTGGTCGGCGAGGCCGCCCCACACCTGGCGGCTCGGCCCCACCTCCACGGCCACCTCGACGTCGGGCAGCCGCGCGCGGAACGAGGCCAGCAGCCCGGGCAGCAGCTGGTCGGCGGCGGTCGCCACGGCCGCCAGCTGCAGCGAGCCGCGCGCCGGGTCGGCCGCGCCGCGGGCCGCGGCCCGGCCCTGCTCCAGCAGGCCGAGCACCCGCCGGGCGTACGAGGCGTAGGCGGCGCCGGCCGGGGTCAGGCGCAGCCCCCGCCCGTCCCGCTCCACCAGCGGCACCCCCACCTCCCGGGCCAGCGCCGCGACCGCCGCCGACACCGCCGACTCGGTGACGTACAGCCGCTGCGCCGCCGCCCGCACCGACCCGGTGTCGGCGACCGCCGTGAACGACCGCAGCCGCGCCTCGGTCATCCCGTCCCTCCCGCAGGTTCAAACGATCGGTTGATGGTCACCGCAGAAGACTTGATGGACATTGCAAGTATCGGCAGGGCACGCTCGAACCGTCCACCCACTGCGGACCACGGACGGGAGCGGACGATGAGCAGCGCGGACAGATGGTCGGCGGGCGTGATCCCGTACGCCGAGATGGGGTACTGGCGGCCCGACTACCAGCCCAAGGACACCGACGTGCTGGCGGCGTTCCGGATCACCCCGCAGCGCGGCGTGCCGCCGGAGGAGGCGGGCGCCGCCGTCGCGGGCGAGTCGTCCACCGCCACCTGGACCGTCGTGTGGACCGACCGGCTCACCAGCTACGACACCTACCAGGGCAAGTGCTACCGGGTGGAGGCCGTGCCCGGACGCGAGGGCGAGTTCATCGCCTACGTCGCCTACGACCTCGACCTGTTCGAAGAGGGCTCGATCGCCAACCTGACCAGCTCCATCATCGGCAACGTCTTCGGCTTCAAGGCGCTCCGGGCGCTGCGGTTGGAGGACATGCGCATCCCCCCGCACTACGTCAAGACGTTCCAGGGGCCCGCGCACGGCATCGTCATGGAACGCGAGTACCTCGGCAAGTTCGGCCGCCCCCTGCTCGGCGCCACCGTCAAACCGAAGCTGGGCCTGTCGGCGCGCAACTACGGGCGCGTGGTGTACGAGGCGCTGCGCGGCGGCCTGGACTTCACCAAGGACGACGAGAACATCAACTCCCAGCCGTTCATGCGCTGGCGCGACCGGTTCCTGTTCTGCATGGAGGCCGTCGACCGGGCGCAGGCCGCGACCGGCGAGGTCAAGGGCCACTACCTGAACGTGACCGCCGCCACCATGGAGGACATGTACGAGCGGGCCGAGTTCGCCCGCGACCTCGGCAGCGTCATCGTCATGATCGACCTGACCGTCGGGTACACCGCGATCCAGTCGATGGCCCGGTGGGCGCGGCGCAACGGCGTCCTGCTGCACCTGCACCGCGCCGGGCACTCCACCTACACGCGGCAGAAGACGCACGGCGTCAACTTCCGCGTGCTCGCCAAGTGGATGCGGCTGGCCGGCGTCGACCACATCCACGCCGGCACCGTCGTCGGCAAACTGGAGGGCGACCCGGGCAGCGTCGCCGGTTTCTATGACACCCTGCGCCTGAACCGCGTCGAGGCCGACCCGCGCAAGGGCCTGTACTTCGACCAGGAGTGGGCGTCGCTGCCGGGCACCATGCCCGTCGCGTCCGGCGGCATCCACGCCGGGCAGATGCACCAGCTGCTGCACCACCTCGGCGAGGACGTCGTGCTGCAGTTCGGCGGCGGCACCATCGGCCACCCCATGGGCATCGCCGCCGGCGCCACCGCCAACCGCGTCGCCCTGGAAGCGATGATCAAGGCGCGCAACGAGGGCCGCGACTTCCTGGCCGAGGGCCCCGACATCCTGCGCGCCGCCGCCCGGCACAGCCGCGAGCTGGACGTGGCGCTGTCCACCTGGGGCGACGTGACGTTCACCTACGAGTCCACCGACACCCCCGACGTCGTCGAGACCCCTGTGAGCATCTGATGCGCATCACCCAAGGCACCTTCTCCTACCTGCCCGACCTCACCGACGACGAGATCGCCGCACAGGTCGCCTACGCCCTGGAACGCGGCTGGCCCTGCTCGGTCGAGTTCACCGACGACCCGCACCCGCGCAACACCTACTGGGAGATGTGGGGCCTGCCGATGTTCGACCTCGCCGACCCCGCCGGGGTCGTCCACGAGGTCAACGAGTGCCGCAGGGCCTACCCGGACCACTACATCCGCCTCAACGCCTACGACGCGAGCCACGGGCGGCAGACCACCGCGCTGTCGTTCATCGTGCAGCGCCCGGCCGACGAGCCCGGCTTCCGCATCGACCGCGAGGAGACCCGCGACCGGCAGGTCCGCGTCCGCCTCCACCCGTACGCGCTCGACCGGCCCCGAGGGGCCCGCCGCGCCTCCGCCGAGGAGCCGGATTGAGCGGCAGGCTCGGATTCGGCATGCGGCCGTCCGAGAACGGTTCCCCGGCGACTCCAACGCCGCCGGGCGCCGGGGAACCGCCGCCCGCTCCGCCCGCGCCGCCGCTTGCGGCCGCGCCGCTGCCGCCGGACGCCCGCATCGACCTGGCGGCCGAACGCGCCGCCTCCCGCGTCGACGACGTCCTGGACGCCCTCGACGCCGACCTGGTCGGGCTGGCCCCCGTCAAGGACCGCATCCGGGAACTCGCCGCGCTGCTGCTGGTCGACCGGGCCCGCGCCCGCTTCGGCATCGGCAGCGGCCGCCCCAACCTGCACATGTGCTTCACCGGCAGCCCCGGAACCGGCAAGACCACCGTCGCCACCCGCCTGGCCGAACTGCTGCACCGCCTCGGCTACGTCCGCCGCGGCCACCTCGTCGCGGTCACCCGCGACGACCTCGTCGGCCAGTACGTCGGGCACACCGCCCCCAAGACCAAGGAGGTGCTCAAACGCGCCATGGGCGGTGTGCTGTTCATCGACGAGGCCTACTACCTCTACCGCGCCGAGAACGAACGCGACTACGGCCAGGAGGCCATCGAGATCCTCCTCCAGGTGATGGAGAACCGGCGCGACGACCTGGTGGTCGTCCTGGCCGGCTACAAGGACCGCATGGACGCCTTCTTCGCGTCCAACCCCGGCATGAGCTCCCGCATCGCCCACCACATCGACTTCCCCGACTACACGCCGCCGGAACTGGAGGCGATCGGGCACCTCATGCTGGAACGCGACGGCTACGTCCTGTCGCCCGACGCCGTGCCCGTCTTCCGCGACCACCTCCGGCGCCGCCGCGCCCAGCCCCGCTTCGCCAACGCCCGCTCCGTCCGCAACGCCATCGAACGCGCCCGGCTGCGCCACGCGGGCCGCCTCGTCGCCGCCGGCGGCACCGCCGGACGCGACGACCTGATCACGCTGCGTCCCGAGGACTTCGCCGCCGGCCCCGTTCACCCTGCGCGAGAATGAACGCGTCAGGGAAGCGCCCCGCCATGTCCTAGTGTTGAGTGCGTCGGCATGAGGAATGTGGGGGAGACGGTGCGCAACCCTGAGGATCTGTACGAGCTGGACACCGACCTGCCGGAGCTGTCCGGACCGGTGCTGCTGCACAGCCTCGACGGCTTCGTCGACGCGGGGTCCACCGGGCAGCTCCTGCGCGAGCACCTCCTCGACGCGCTGGACCACCGCGTGATCGCGCGCTTCGACGTCGACTCGCTGCTGGACTACCGGGCCCGCCGCCCGATGATGGTCTACGACCGCGACCACTGGGCCTCCTACGACGCCCCCCAACTGGTCGTCCACCTGCTGCGCGACGAGGTCGGCACCCCGTTCCTCCTGCTCAGCGGGCCCGAACCGGACCGGCTCTGGGAGGGCTTCACCGCCGCCGTCCGGCACCTGGTCGAACGGCTGGGCGTCCGCCTCGTCGTCGGCTTCCACGGCATCCCCATGGGCGTGCCGCACACCCGCCCGGTCGGCCTGACCTCGCACGCCACCCGCTCGGAGCTGGTCTCCCGCACCCCCTGGTTCGACAAGGTCCAGGTGCCCGGCAGCGCCGCCGCCCTGCTCGAACTGCGCCTGGGCGAGGCGGGCCACGACGCGGTCGGCTTCGCCGTCCACGTCCCCCACTACCTCGCCCAGGCCGCCTACCCGGCCGCCGCCGTCGCCGCCCTGGAGGCCGTCGTCTCCGCCACCGGCCTGGTCCTGCCCTCCGACCGCCTGCGCGAGGCCGCCGCCAAGACCGACGCCGAGATCGCCCAGCAGATCGCCGGCAACGAGGAGGTCGAGAAGGTGGTGCGCGCCCTGGAGGAGCAGTACGACGCCTTCGCCGGCGCCGCCGACCGCGAGAGCCTGCTCGCCGAGTCCCAGGACATGCCCACCGCCGAGGAGATCGCCGCCCAGTTCGAGCGCTTCCTCGCCGAGCAGGACGGCCCCGACGCCCAGCCCTGATTTCCGTTTCGCGATCGGCCCCCCCGACCGGGTACGCTTGCCCGGTCACCGGGATCTCTTCCCGGTCCCTCCCGGGCGCATAGCTCAGTGGTAGAGCACTCGCCTTACAAGCGAGGAGTCGCAAGTTCGATCCTTGCTGCGCCCACGATGCGGCCGACGCTGGTCGGCGCTGTGCGCCTTCCCCGTAGCCCGCAGTGCCCTTCGGGGGGACGACCCCCCAAACCCCCCGTCGGCTCCCCGCAACCGAGTCTGCGTGCCATTGGCGTGCCATTAGCCCGTGCGGGCGAGTGCTCCGGTGGACCCGTCGCCGTCCTGGTCGGCGTTGTTGATCTCGGCGTCGATGGCGTTGGCGATGGCGCGGTTGCCGCCCGCCGACTTGTGCTGGTAGATCATGGCCGCTCGCACGCTGTCGTGCCCCAGGCGCTCCATGAGGTCCCGCAGGCTCGCGCCTGTGTCGGCCGCGAGCATGTTGCCGGTGTGTCGAAGATCATGGAAGTGCAGGCCGGGTGCGCCGATCTCGGCCACCGCGTCGCCCCATCTGGTCGCTCGCCGGAAGTTGGCCCGTCGCAGGTTGCCGCCCCGCTTGCCCGTGAAGACCAGCGCGGTCTGCTCCGGCCCGGTGTACTTGTCCAGGTGTTCGCGCAGCGCGGGGAGGATGGAGCGGGGGAGTGCCACGGTCCGCACGCCTGCGCGTGACTTGGGCGGTCCGATGAGCAGTTCGCCGGTGTCGAGTTCGACCTGGGCTTGCCGCACCGAGACCGTACCGGCGTCAGCGTCCACGTCCATCCGGCGGAGGGCCGCGATCTCGCCCCAGCGCAGGCTTGCGAAGGTCGCCAGCAGCACCACGGCGCGCAAGTGGTCGGGCATCAGGTCGGCCAGCTCGAAGACCTGCGCCACCGTGAGCACCGGCCGTTCGTTCGGCTTCTCTTCACCGGCACCGCGGATCCGGCACGGGTTGCGCGGGTGATCAGGTCGTCGGCCGCCGTCATGAGGACCGCACGCAGGAACCGGTACGCCTTCGCCACATCGGAGGCCCCCACCCCTGCTTCGATCAGCGCCGCGCGCCACTCCCGGACGCTCGCCGTGTCGATCTTCCCCAGCTCCACATTGCCGAGATACGGCGCGATGTGGCGTCGCAGCAGCCCCGAGTGGATTTCGACCGTCCGGGGCCGCAGGTTCGGCCGCTCCGTGATCCACTTCGCCGCGTAGCCCTTGAGGTCGACCTTGGCGCGCTTGGGGTCGGTCCACTCGCCCGAGATCAGCTTTGCTTCGATGAGCGCAAGCTGCTGGTCGGCCTCGCGTTCGGTCGCGAACGTGCGGCTTCCCGGGCGAATGATGCCGTCGGGACCCGGATACCTGATCTGGAACCGGCCTGACGGGAGCTTGCGGATGTTGCCGAAGCGTCGTCTGCCTCGCTTCCTCGCCATTCAGGCAGCCCCTGACGTCGTTGCCGAAAGTTTGTCAGCGCCTCGTTGAGCTGTCGCCGCCGAGTGATGGGTGCGTCTATCAGCAGCAGCAGTCGATAGTGGGCGGGTTTGACGTCTGGGGCACCGGGTTTGGCGCGTTCTTAGAGGTACCGGCGGTCGAACAGCACCACGTGCAGGGGTTCGGCGTCGTCGTCCTGGTCGAGGGCGCCAAGCGCCTCATCCCAGGTCGGGAGCACTTCACCGGTGCGGGGTTCGACGTAGCC
>NZ_BAABDO010000045.1:0-45921 GCF_039539665.1 Actinomadura keratinilytica | reverse complement strand
AAAGGCACTGGCTTTTAACACGCTGTTGAGTTCTCAAGAAACGGACACCCACCGCACGGTTCCCGCTTTCGCGTTCCCCGCCCCGGGGCGACTCTTTTAATCTACCAGATCCGATCGGGCTGTCAATTTCCCGGTCTTTTCCGGTAACCGCCCCTCCGTCACCGCTTTCGCGGCGCCTTCCGGACGGCCGTGCTATTTCATCAGATCCGGCCCGATTGTCAAAATCGAGCTGTTCCCGATGCCGCCACACGTGCGCCCACGACGGAGACGGCATGCGCCGGTCCGCTGTGGAGTACGGTGGTGGATACCCCCGGGCCGACCGCCCTTGGCGTTCGTTTCCCCGTGGGGCGAAGAGAACAGTATGCCCACGAGGGGCCTTCGTCAAACCGATCGACGCACTTGCCCCGCACGTGTCGCGCGTCCGGGCCTTCTACCAGTACGAATGCCCGCAGATCGGGATGGTCACGGTTTGGCTACGTCCCCACCGGCGAACGGAACACTCGGATGCGCAGCTGCGCTGACCGAGTGGTCCCGGCTCGTAGTGGCGGACGACTTGGCGCGGTGGGTGGCCGAACACCGCGCTGTCACTTGAGTCGGTTCACCACGTAACGGCGTCGGCAGGGGGCTGCGTCGGAGACGGAGCGGCCACCGCCCCGGCCCGCTCGCAGATGGCGACGGCGACGCCGCGGAGCCGCGACAGACGGCGGACGTTCCGGCTGCCGCCCTACCCGCACCCGAGATCAACCACGGGCAGAAGGTCATCCACCGGACACGGCCCAGGTTTGTCCGGTGGATCCTGGCGGCCGCGCGCCCCCCCGATACAGCCGCTCTGCCGACACCGCAACGTGCTCGAACACCACACCAACCGCCCCGAATCGAGGCGCGGCAGCGCCATGCGCCACGCCAGACCCACCTGTCGCCATCGAGCCGAAGCACCCCGGCCACCACGCCGCTGCGGACCCACCATGATCTACCGGACACGTCTTAGGCGTGCTTCGACGTGAGGTGAACGTTGCCATGGCATCGCCGCCGCGATTCCGGTCCGGGGCGGCAGGCCCGGCACCGGTAGCGACGGAGCAGACGCCGATGGCCGCCACGCCATGGAGTAGGGCGTCAAGCGCCTCTAGGCCGTGTTTCAAAGTAGGTGGAGCCAGAGAAGAGCCAGGTAGCGGCCAGCGAGCCTGACGTGGCGGGTGTTCACGGCCCGGTGGCGCTCGGGGCGGCCGCGGCCGTACCCGACGGTATCGCTGCTGCCGCCGGGCCTGGTCTCCCGGGGATCATGGCGGCGACACCACGGCGACGCCCGCCGCACTTCGAAACACAGCCTAGGGCCTGTCCGGTGGATCATGGTGGGCCCGCAGCAGTGCGGCGACCAGGGCGATCCCGACCACGTTGCGGTGTCGGCAGGGTGGCCGCATAGGCGACGGGCGGGGGCCGCCATCCCGGCCCGGCCGCACATGACGGCGGTGAAACCGCAGACTCGCAGCACGCAGCGGACGACCCGGCCGGCGCCCACCCGTACTCAAGAGCTGGATGCCAAGATCCGCCGGACATGGCCTAGGGCGTGTTGTCAAAGTGTCATGGCCACATCGGCAGGGCGGTCGACGTGACGGCGACTCGAAAGGACTCGGCGGTCCTGCAGTGGCGCGGGTGGCGGCCCCGTGTCACCGCCCGATGCGGTCGAAGCAGCGCTCGGCGACGCCGCGCCGCCGATGGATGCGCCTGTCGAAGAGCGGCCATATGGTCCACATCGACCGACCAGCCCGCAGCCACTTTGACGACACTGCCTAGCACCACCAGGCTGGACACCCGCCACGACACGCTCACCGTGCGCCACTAGAGCATGCTTCGAGGTTGGGTCAGCGCCGTCGTGGCAGCGCCACCGCCATCCCGGTCCGGGCGACCGGGCTTGAGAGCGGCGGCCGCCCACCCGCCTTCGCCACGGCCGGCCACCGGGCCGCCATGCCATGGAGCACGGCGTCAACCAGTACGAGCGCCACCGGGGCGTGGCCACCCGCCACGACACGTCTGTGCGTCACTCAAGCGTGCTTCGAGGTTGGGTCAGCGCCATCGCGGCATCGCCGCCATGATTCCGGTCCGGGCGACCGGGGCTGGGAGCGGCGGTCGTCGACCCGCCTTCGACGCGGCCGACTGCAAGCTGCCATGGCGCGGAGTGCGGGCATCGGCGGCCTCAAACGCCACCGGGCCTGGCTGCCCGCTACGGCTCCATTCCGCTACCAGGCGTCCGTGAGATCACCGTTGTCAACGTATGGCTCCAGCTACTGCGAAAACACGGCCCAGCGGGGTGGGCGGTCCTGGTGAAACAGGAAGCCGCGCACAGGGCACAGGCTGAATTCCCGACATGCAGTGCGCGGCCGCACTAGCAGAGGGCCAAGGGGTCACGGCTTGGCCGCGTAGCCGCCGACGAAGAGAACGCCCTCGGCCGCCACCCAGATGAGGGCCGCGACGGTGAGCAGCCCGTCAAGTCGGGCGTACCTGCGGCGGACCGCCGGCACCGCCCAAGCGCCGACCGCGACGAAGGCGGCGGCGACCGCGAGCGGTATGGACGCCGCCTCGGCCATGGCGACGTCGGCCGCGCAGGTGCCGTCGCGCTCCCCGGCCTCTTCGCAGAACGCCGACTCGGCCCACCCTCCGGCCGTGGAGAAGACCCAGAGTGCGGCCAGCACGAAGTTGGCGATCGTCGGTATGGCCGGTGAAATCCACCAACCGGCCGAACGTTCGGGTGTGGCCTGCACGACCGTTAGTTACCGCGCCGTACCGCAGGCTCAAACCTCCGTTTGCCGCGACATGTCCGAGTACTCACCCCGGCCGGCCTTCGGCACGCGGCGCCCGAGGTGACTGGGCATCGGCCGTCCGACAGGTGGCGGTGTTCGCGCGCGTCGCCATGGCCGGCAACTCGTCGGAGAGGCTCCCGCTCGGCGGCCGGTCAATGCCGCGTGCGGACACATGGCGGTATCGCACGCGGGAGTGTTCTCCGAGCGGCTGATCCGGGCCGCGGAACGCTCGTAGCCGGCAAGTGGCGGCAGAGTCGGGCGGGGCGATTTCGCTGTCTTCGCGTACGTCCCGGCTCAGGTGATGTCCTTGGACTCGTGGAGCGTCATGTCCATGGCGATCGCCGTGGTCGCCGCCAGTGTCCGCAGCGGCTCCGGGACGGGGTCGTGGATCTCCACGTCGTACTTGTCGGCCGTCGTCAGCAGGTGCGTGGCCAGGCCGGCCCACTTCTTGCGGACGCGGGCGACCCGGTTGCCCTCGGTGTCGCTCACCACGAAGTTGCTGCGCGGCACGTCCACCGAGATCTCGCCGATGCGCTCGTCGGCGGCGTCGTACAGCCGGTAGACGCGGCCGACGCGCTGGGTGCGGATCGTGCCGACCAGCTCGCCGTCCGGACGCCGCACCGCGGTGAGCATCCGGCCCCGCTCCTTGTCGACGATCAGCAGCGGCTCGCCGTCCGGCGTGCTGAGCAGCACCGCCCGGGCGTCCAGTTCGGACTTGCCGGGGAACACCGTGCGGAGCCTTTCGACGCGGCCGCGTTCGCCGGTCTCGTCGGCGAGGGCCAGCACCGTGCCGTCACCGTCCATGACCTTGTACTTGGATTTGGCGAACGGGCCTCGGCGGGGCTGTTCGACTCTGAGCACCGAAGCGCCGAAGAAATCGGTCACGTGTCCTCCTGGCCTCGTCCGCGTACACCGTCCGCGATGACCGTCTCCGTCCGCGGCCGACGCGATCCGCACTGCGGTACGGCCGGGGCTGCGCGCCGGGTTCGGGGCGTGACGGTGCTTGGGCGATCCTGCCAAGGCGGGACGGCGAGGGGAACCCCCGCCGAGGGCCGAGCCGTGTTACGGCGCCGCCGCGGCGGTCAGTTGAAGTAGTCCTTCTCCTCGTAATGGATCATGTCCATCGCGAGGGCGGCCGCCACGGCGAGGTGGCGCAGCGGGTAGGGAAGCGGCCGGTAGATCTCCACGTTGTAGCGGTCGGCGGTGGTCAGGAGCTCCTTGCCGACGCCCGCCCACTTCTTGTCGACCTGGGCGACGTGCGCGCCGTAGGCGTCGAGCACCGCGAACTTGCGGCCGAGCCGGTTGCCCTTGAGTTCGCCGACGCGCCGTCCGGCGGCGTCGTGCAGGCCGTAGCGGAAGGTGTGGTCCTCCTGCTGGAACGCGCCGACCAGTGCGCCGTCGGGGTCGTACACGGCGGCGTTCTGCGAACGCCCGGGCTTGTCGACGACCATGAGCGGCACGCCGTGCGGGTCGGCGACCCGCACGGTGCGGGCGGACGCCTCCGCGCCGCCCCACAGCACGCGGGACGCCTGGCGGCGGATGGGGACGTTCTCCTCCTGCGCCTCGGCGACCAGCGTCCCGGGCCCGTCGAAGATCTTGTACTGGGATTTGGCGGCGGGCAGCCGCCGGGGCTGCTCGACGCGCAGGATGGTCGCACCGAAGAGCGCGTGCACGTGGCGCATCGTGCCGAACGCGTCCGTCATTCCCCACCTCCCGAAGGCGTCCGGTCGGCCGCGTCAACGCATCGGTACCTCATCCTGACAACGCACCAACGCCCCCGGCCGTGCCAATTCAGGACGCGCTCAGAGGGGGGTGTCTCTCCCCGCGACCTCGGCACGGGTCCTGGCGGTGGGGGCGGCCGCGGCCGGGGGGTGCTCGTCGGAGGGGATGATCGCGGCCATGCACGTCATGACGCGGTCGAGGCCGTAGTGGAAGCGCTGGTCGTCGCTCATGTGCATCTGGACCGCATCGCGGATGATGCGGCTGAACATCGGGTATTCGCCGCTGGCCAGGATGTGGTTGACGTACGCGGAGTTGCGCGCCATCACGTCCTCGCGGCTCAGGCCGGTCCGGTTGTGCTCCTCGATCCCGGTCAGCTGGTCCGCGACGGCCTGCTCGACGTAGCCGCTGAGCATCGTGTAGGCGGCGAGGATGTCGTCGATGGGCTGGCCGAAGTCCAGCGCCCGGCAGCCGAACTCGATCAGGCGCAGCTGGTTGGGGCCGAACCCGGGGCGGCGCCGCAGTCCGAGCATCCAGGGATGGCGCAGCAGCATGGCCCGCTGCCGCCCGGCCAGCAGGGTGACGTCGGCGCGCCAGTCGCCGGAGGGGCGTTCGGGCAGCTCCATCTCGCCGAGGACGCGGTCGACCATCAGCTCGATCAGGTCGGAGCGGCTCGGGACGTACCGGTACAGCGACATGGCGCCCGTGCCGATCTCGGCGGCGATCCTGCGCATGGACGCCGCGTCCAGCCCCTCGGCGTCGGCGATCCGTACGGCCGCCTCGGTGATCTGCGCCCTGCTGTAGGCGGGTCGCGGCCCCCGGGGCGGGCGTTCGGGCAGCATCCAGATGTTCACGTGATCGGTGTCCGCCACCGTCCCACCTCCCGCTGGAAAGCCTACGGGCATGCGAAGAGGGGCGGCTCCGCGGGGAACCGCCCCTCTACCGAGTCGTGCGGACCGGACTCAGAAGTCCATGCCGCCGCCGTCGGGCATGCCCGCCGGGGCCTTCTCCTTCTCCGGCTTCTCGGCGATGACGGCCTCGGTGGTCAGGAACAGCGCCGCGATGGACGAGGCGTTCTGCAGCGCCGACCGGGTCACCTTGGCCGGGTCGATGATGCCCGCCTCGAACATGTTGACGTACTCGCCGGTCGCGGCGTTGAGGCCCTGGCCCGGCTCGATCGAGCGGACCTTCTCGACCACGACGCCGCCCTCGAGGCCGGCGTTGACCGCGATCTGCTTGAGCGGCTCCTCCAGGGCGCGCTTGACGATGTTGGCGCCGGTGGCCTCGTCGCCGTTCAGCTCCAGCTTGTCGAACGCCTTGGCGCCGGCCTGCAGCAGCGCCACGCCACCGCCGGGGACGATGCCCTCCTCGACGGCCGCCTTGGCGTTGCGGACGGCGTCCTCGATGCGGTGCTTGCGCTCCTTCAGCTCGACCTCGGTGGCCGCACCGGCCTTGATGACCGCCACGCCGCCGGCCAGCTTGGCCAGCCGCTCCTGCAGCTTCTCGCGGTCGTAGTCGGAGTCGGTGTTGTCGATCTCGACGCGGATCTGGTTGACCCGGCCCGCGATCTCGTTGGCGTCACCGGCACCGTCGACGATCGTGGTCTCCTCCTTGGAGACGACGACCTTGCGGGCGCGGCCCAGCATGTCGATGGTGGTGTTCTCCAGCTTCAGGCCGACGTCCTCGCTGATGACCTGGCCGCCGGTCAGGGTGGCGATGTCGCCGAGCATGGCCTTGCGGCGGTCGCCGAAGCCGGGGGCCTTGACCGCCACCGACTTGAAGATGCCGCGGATCTTGTTGACGATCAGGGTGGCCAGGGCCTCGCCCTCGACGTCCTCGGCGATCAGCAGCAGCGGCTTGCCGGCCTGCATGACCGCCTCCAGGACCGGCAGCAGGTCCTTGTTGGCCGACACCTTCCCCTGGACGATCAGGATGTACGGGTCCTCCAGGACCGCTTCCATCCGCTCGGGGTCGGTCACGAAGTAGTGCGAGATGTAGCCCTTGTCGAAGCGCATACCCTCGGTGAGCTCCAGCTCCAGGCCGAAGGTCTGGCTCTCCTCGACGGTGATGACGCCTTCCTTGCCGACCTTGTCCATCGCCTCGGCGATCATCTCGCCGATCTGGGTGTCACCCGCGGAGATGGAGGCGGTGGAGGCGATCTGCTCCTTGGTCTCGACGTCCTTGGCCAGCTTGGACAGCTCCTCGCTGACCCGCTCGACCGCGGCCTCGATGCCGCGCTTGAGCGACATCGGGTTGGCACCGGCCGCGACGTTGCGCAGCCCCTCGCGCACCAGCGCCTGGGCGAGCACGGTGGCGGTGGTGGTGCCGTCGCCGGCGACGTCGTCGGTCTTCTTGGCGACCTCCTTGACCAGCTCGGCGCCGATCTTCTCCCAGGGGTCCTCCAGCTCGATCTCCTTGGCGATCGAGACGCCGTCGTTGGTGATCGTGGGGGCGCCCCACTTCTTCTCCAGCACGACGTTGCGGCCCTTGGGGCCAAGGGTGACCTTGACGGCGTCCGCGAGCTGGTTCATACCGCGCTCGAGGCCGCGCCGGGCATCCTCGTCGAACGAGATCATCTTTGCAGCCATAGGCTCCAGTCCTCCCGGAACAGGGTGGCCTTACGGATCGAGCCGATGCCCGCGACGGACGACCTGCCCGACGGCTGCCATTCCGCCGCCGGAGGCATGGCCTCATCGCCCCGACCCACACTGTGGGATTGTCACTCTCCACAGCAGAGTGCCAATGTTGTGTTTAGCACTCTACCTGTCCGAGTGCAAGCGGCCGACCTTCCCCCCGGCCGTACCCCGTTCACCTGCCCAGACACCATCTGACCTGCGAAAATATCGCTGCCGACGGTCGGGGCGGGGGCGCGGAGGGGGCCGTCGGCCGCCCGTCGCGGCGCGTTCGCGCAACGCTGAGCAAGGGCCGCGCGGGGCGGGGAGAGGCCGCGTCCGCCCCGCGCGCAGGCGGGCCGGAACCGCTCTCAGGACGAAAGGCGGTAGTGGCCGGTCTCGGGGGCGCGCAGCAGCGGCAGGACCTCTTCCTCCAGGCGCCGGGAGATGCGCAGCCCGTATCGCGTCTCCAGGCGGTCGCGGGCGCGTACGAAACGGGCCGCGGCGTCCTCCAGGGTCTGCGGGACGGTCTGCACTCCGAGCGGGCCCAGCAGGAATCGCGTCATCTTCAGCAGTTCGCCGCGGACGCGGTCGGACATTCCGTGGCGGCGCTTGCCGGCCAGCGACAGCGCCCAGTCCCAGAAGTGCGCGTCGATCGCGGGAAGGGTGTCGGGACCGACCCGCCACGGCGGGTTCCAGCTGCGCGGCATCTCCGGGAAGAGCAGATCGACCTTGACGGGGCCTGGGAAGATCAGCAGGTGGCTCGCGCAGTCGCCGAGCGGATCCCATTGGGCGGCCAGCGGCCCGTAGGGGGCGAGCATGCCCGGCAGGACGGCGGCGACCTCGGCGAAGTCGTCGACGGTGACGTGGAAGTCCCAGTCCGACAACTCGGTGGCGTTCCCGCGCGCCCGGGAGCCGACCAGGGTCACCTTGCGGACCATGGGGTGGCCTTCCACCGTCCGCGCGACGTCCTGCGCTATGCCCATGAAAGGCCAGTACCCGATGGCGATGGGGAAGAAGCCGGTTTTCGCGCCTTGTCCCGCGTGCGGCAAAAAGCGACCCGCGCCCGGGAGCGCCGGGCGCGGGTCGTCGTCGGTGCCGTCAGCCGCCGGCGACGGCGGGGATGATGGAGATCTGCGCGCCCTCGGGGGTCGGGGTGTCCAGGCCCTCGGCGAACCGGACGTCCTCGTCGCCCACGTACACGTTGACGAAGCGGCGGATCTTTCCGTTGTCGTCCAGGATGCGGGCGGCGATGCCGGAGTAGTTGGCCTCCAGGTCGGCCACGACCGCGCGCAGCGTGGCGCCCTCGGCCTTGACCTCCGCCTCGCCGCCGGTGTAGTTCCGCAGGATCGTCGGGATCCGGACGGACACGGTGCTCATGCTGGCTCCTCGAAGTGCTCGTACGACGGGTCGGGCGGCCGCCGGGGACGCGCGGCCGCGGCGGTGTCCGGTCAGGCCAGGCCCGCGGCGCGGAACGCCTCCAGGGAGGGGGCGATGTTCGCGGTCGGCGCGACGACGGGGGCGACGGCGTCCAGGGTCTTCAGCCCGTCCCCGGAGTTGATGATCACGGTTTCCGCCTCGGGGTCGAGGGCGCCGGACTCGGCCAGCTTGCGCAGGGTGGCGACGGTGACGCCGCCCGCGGTCTCGCCGAAGATGCCCTCGGTGCGGGCCAGCAGCCGGATGCCCTCGACGACCTGCTCGTCGGTGACGTCCTCGACCGCGCCGCCGGTGCGGCGCGCCACGTCCAGCACGTACGGGCCGTCGGCGGGGTTGCCGATGGCCAGCGACTTGGCGATGGTGTCGGGCTTGACCGGCCGGACGACGTCGTGGCCCTGCTTGAACGCGGCCGCCACCGGCGCGCACCCGGCGGCCTGGGCGCCGAACACCCGGTACGGCCTGTCCTCGACCAGGCCGAGCTTGACGAGCTCCTGGAACGCCTTGTCGATCTTGGTGAGCTGGGAGCCGGAGGCCACCGGGACCACGATCTGGTCGGGCAGCCGCCAGCCGAGCTGCTCGGCGATCTCGTAGCCGAGGGTCTTGGAGCCCTCGGCGTAGTAGGGGCGGACGTTGACGTTGACGAAGGCCCAGTCGTCCTGCTCGCCGGCGATCTCGGAGGCCAGCCGGTTGACGTCGTCGTAGTTGCCGTCGACGGTGACGAAGGTGCCGCCGTACACCGCGGTGGTGAGGATCTTCTGCCGCTCCAGGTCGGACGGGACGAACACCGCGCTGCGGATGCCCGCCCGGGCCGCGGCGGCGGCGACCGCGTTGGCCAGGTTGCCGGTGGACGGGCAGGCCAGCACCTTGAAGCCGAGCTCGCGGGCGGCGGCGAGGGCCACCGCGACCACGCGGTCCTTGAACGAGTGGGTGGGGTTGCCGCTGTCGTCCTTGACCCACAGGCGGCGCAGGCCCAGCGCCTCGGCGAGCTGGTCGGCGCGGACCAGGCGGGTCAGGCCGGGCTCGGTGTTGGGGGTGTCGGCGACGTTGGCCGGCACCGGCAGCAGCCGCCGGTAGCGCCAGATGTTGCGCGGCCCGGCCTCGATGTCGGCGCGGGAGACGTCGCCGAAGTCGTAGGAGATCTCCAGCGGGCCGAAACACTCCTCACACGCGTAGTGCGGGCCGAGTTCGCGGGTGTGTCCGCATTCACGGCAGGTGAGGGCGGTCGCGGGTCCCAGATCGACGGCAGGCGTGACAGCCATGTAGCGAGGCCTTTCTCCCCATCTTTCCTGCGCCACCTTGGTCGCAGGCCGGAGTTGGCACCATTTCCTGGCCGGCCTCGCGGGGTCGCGAGCGCGGACGAACCAGGTGGTTGCCGGGGCTTCACAGGGCCGGTCCCTCCACCCCTCTGGATGAGCGTTCTTCAGTTGTCCTGCGGGCCGCCGAGGGCGGCCGGGCATCGCGTGCGTTCCGCACGAAGGGAACGCTCGGTCACCGAACGTTCCGCATGAGCGGTATCACGTCGTATGTGCGACTTTACATGATCTGACCGGTTGTCGGACAGGCGGGTCTCGCGATGTGAGACATTACCCGCCGTCGCGCCGCGTCACCCGTTCCGGCCGGACAGGTCGGGGTCGCTCACGCCGCGCCGCGACTGCGACGTGCGGCCGCTCCGGGCCGGATCCTACGCCGGGGGCTTGCGGCACAGACGTCGCACCGCCTGTGCGCGGCCCGAAAACCGCCGAAAACGCCTTCCCGCGGGTCCCTTTGGAGCGCGCGCTCGCGAACTGAGACGCTGCCCCTATGAGCCAAGTGCTGGTGGCGTCCAACCGCGGACCGGTGTCGTTCTCGCTCGCCGACGACGGCACCCTGGCCCCGCGGCGCGGCGGGGGCGGCCTGGTGGCGGGACTTGCCGCGGTGACGGAAGCCGACCGCGCCCCGGACGGCGGCCAGGCACCGCCGGACGTGCTGTGGGTGTGCGCGGCGCTCGGGGAAGGCGACCGCTCGGCGGCGCGCCGCGCCCCCGGGGGAAGGCTCGACCTGGACGGGCACGACACGGGCGGAGCGGCCGTGCGCATGCTCGACATACCGGCCGCCACGTTCCACCGCGCGTACAACGCCGTGGCCAACTCCACGCTGTGGTTCGTCCACCACCTGCTCTACGACACGCCCCGCGTCCCGCACTTCGACGCACGCGCACGCCGCGACTGGCAGTCCTACGAGGCGTACAACGCGGCGTTCGCCGACGCCCTGGCCGGCGAAGCCGCCCCGGGCGCCAAGGCCGCGGTGCAGGACTACCACCTGTCGCTGGCACCGCGGATGCTGCGCGACCGCCGCCCCGACCTGAGGATCGTGCACTTCTCGCACACGCCGTGGGCGTCCCCCGAGTACTACCGGCTGCTGCCCGACGACATCGGCGCGGCGGTGCTGGACGGCATCCTCGGCGCCGACCACGCCGGCTTCCTCACCGACCGGTGGGCCGCCGCGTTCCTGGACTGCTGCGAGCAGCTGCTGCCGGGCGCCCGGGTCGACCGCGCGGCCCGGACGGTCACCCGCGGCGGCCACGTCACCCGCGTCGGTGTGCACCCGCTCGGCGTCGACGGGGAGCGGCTGCGGGCGCGGGCCGCCGAGCCGGACGTCGCCGAACGCCGCCGGGCGCTGCGCGAGCAGGTCGGCGACCGGAGGCTCATCGTGCGGATCGACCGCACCGAGCCGTCCAAGAACATCGTGCGCGGCCTGGCCGCCTACCGCGAGATGCTGGCCGACCACCCCGAGTGGCACGGCCGCGTGGTGCACCTGGCGTTCGCCTACCCGTCCCGGTACGACCTGCCCGAGTACCGCGAGTACACCGCGGCGGTGCGGCGGCTGGCCGGGCGGATCCGCGACGAGTACGGCACCGCGTCCTGGGACCCGCTGATCCTGCGGGTCGAGGACGACCTCCCGCGCGCGCTCGCCGCCTACCAGGTGGCCGACGTGCTGGTGGTCAACCCGATCCGCGACGGCATGAACCTGGTCGCCAAGGAGGGCCCGGTGGTGTCGGAGCGCGGCTGCGCGCTGGTGCTGTCGCGGGAGGCGGGCGCGGCGGCCGAGCTGGCGGGCGACGCGCTGACGGTCAACCCCTACGACGTGTCGCAGACCGCCGAGGCGCTGCACCAGGCGCTGCTGATGCCGCCCGACCGCCGCGCCGAACGCTGCGCCCGGCTGGCCGCCGCGGCCACCGCGCTGCCGCCGCGGCGCTGGTTCGCCGACCAGCTGGCCGCCCTCGACTGACCCGCCCCGGCACGACGCCGAGGGCGGCCGGGGTGCGGCGGGCGGCGGTCAGATGCCCGGACGGCCGGTGCGGGCCGGTTCGGCGCGGCGTTCGGCCGCCGGGACGGTGGACGGCCAGGACAGCGCGCGCAGCGGCGAGGCGGGCTCGACGATGAGCGGGGCGGGTCCGGTCCGCTCGGTGGTGAGCAGCGACTCGACCGGGTTGGGCTCGTTGCGCGTGCGCCACCGCTCCCGCAGCCGCTGCTTGCTCTGCGACATGCGGCGGTGGGCGCTGACCTTGGCCAGCCTGGCCAGCTGCCCGCGGGTGGGGCGGGGCGCGCCGCTCGGCTCGTAGCCGTACTCGGCCAGCCGGTCCCCGAACGCCGCCTCCGCCAGGCCGGCCTCCCACGGCTCCAGCCGCCGCGTCCAGGACCCCACGCTGCCGCCGTCGACGGCGCAGTGGGTGCGGCGGTGCCACCGCTTCTGCGGCGGGACGGTCCGCCGCGCGAGCCGGTCCGGCTCGGCCATGGCGGGGTCGTACTCCTCGCCGAGGAACGCGCACAGCCGCATCAGCTCGTCGGCCGGGTCGGCGACGAGCCGTTCGTACTGCAGCTCGTAGTAGGCGTCGGGGCCGAGCTCGGCGGCGTACCGGCGGCCGTGGTCGATCGCCTCCCGCCAGACGCAGATGGCGTGGTTGATGTCCTGCTTGTACCAGGGCATCTCCTTGAGGGACGCCACGCAGTCGCGGCCGTCGCGGATGACATGGACGAACTGGGCGTCGGGGTACATCCGCCGCAGCGCGCCGACGTAGCGGAAGTAGCTGGGCCGCTTGTCGCCCCAGCGGACCCGGTCGAAGCGGCGGGCGTAGGCGCGGAACACGATGGCCAGCGCCGAGCCGAGCGTGGGCGGCCCCGCCGCGATCTCGTCGGCGGTCCGCTCGGGGTCCAGGCCGAGCTCGGCGAACTTGGTGCCCCGCCCGGTGGTGATCCAGTCGGCGAGCGCCCGCAGGTTGCGGCCGTCGCGCAGGTCGCCGAAGTCGCACCGGGACGACCAGGCCGGGATGACGAACCGGGTCTCGGCGGGGACGGCGATCCGGTGGTGCGAGTGCAGCATGAGCTGCAGCAGCGTCGTCCCCGACCGCGGGCACCCGAGGACGAAGATCGGGCGGTCAGTGTGGGCAAACATGCTCGGGATGCTGGCCGACGGGCCCGGCCGCCATCGCGCGCCTAGGCGCACGCTTGCCAAGGCATTACAGATGCTTGGCCGCGGCTGACCAGCCGATTCCGCCGCCTGTAGGCATCCCGGCACGCGGGCGTCCCCGGTGCGCGGACGCTGGGTCGGGCGGGCGCGGGGGCGGGTGGCGAGGTCAGGTGTAGGACTCGCCCAGGGTCTGGCGGACCTGCTTGCGGGCCTCGTGGATGCGGGACTTGACCGTGCCGAGCGGAAGCTGGAGCTGCTCGGCGATCTCGGAGTACTCCAGCTGGGAGACGTCCCGCAGCACCAGCGCCTGGATCAGGTCGGGCTTGCGGGCCTCCAGGTCCTCCATGGCGTCCAGGATGTCCACCCGGGACCCGGCGATGACGCTGGTGCGGCGCGGGTCGGGACGCTGCTGCGGCAGCTCGCCCGCCTGCTCCAGCGAGCGGCGCTTGAGCGAACGGTAGGTGGAACGCGCCGAGTTGGCGACCACCACATGCAGCCACGTGCTGAAACGGGAGCGGCCCTCGAAGCGGTTGATGTTGCGGGCGACCTGCAGCAGCGCGTCCTGGCACGCCTCCTCGGCGTCCTGGCGGCAGGGCAGGAACCGGGAGCAGTGCCGCAGCACGTCGGGCTCGATCGTGCGCAGCAGGTCGTCGAGCGCCGCCCGGTCACCCTGGGCGGCCCTGACGGCCAGCTGCTCGGTCCTGTCGTCCAGTGCCATCGCCGCGCCTCAGCTCGTTCGCACACACACCGCGTTCGTTGGGCATGATACGGGAGTGTCCTTCCCACCAACTGTCGGTCGTTACCGAATCGAGCGGGTCCTCGGATCCGGGGCGTTCGCCTCAGTGTGGCTGGGGCACGACGAGGCTCTGGACGCCCAGGTCGCCATCAAGGTGCTGTCCGGAAGCCTCATCGACGACCTCGACGTGCGCAACCGCTTCCTGGAGGAGGCGCGCATCCTGCGCCGCGCCGACTCCGAGCGGCTCGTCCGCGTGCACGACATCGGGGAGCTCCCGGACGGCCGCCCCTACTTCGTCATGTCCTACGCCGACCGCGGCACCCTCGCCGACCGGATGCGCGAACGGCCACTTCCGGTCAACGAGGCCCTTGCGTACGCCGAGGAGATCGCGTATGGGGTCGAGGTCATCAACTCCCTCGGCGTGATCCACCGCGATCTCAAACCGTCCAACGTGCTGTTCCAGTCCACCCGCAACGGGCGGGAGCGGCTGCTGATCGCCGACCTGGGCCTGGCCAAGGCGCTGGCGCACGCCTCCGGCGCGTTCACCCTGCCGGTGGGCACCCCGGGGTACATGTCGCCCGAGCAGGCGCGTTTCGGCGGCGGCCTGGACGTGCGGGCCGACGTGTACGGGCTGGGCGCGCTGACGTACCACATGGTCGCCGGGCGTCCGCCGGGGCCGCCGCCCGTCAAGAAGCGGCCCAGCGAGCTGCGCGAAGAGGTGCCGCCCGCGTTGGACGAGGTCATTCTGCGCGCACTGGAGGTCGAACGCGAGAAGCGCTACCCCACGGCCGAGGCGTTCGCCGAGGCGCTCTCCACGCTGCGGCCGACCGGTTCGCCGTCCACCCCGCCGTCCACCCCGCCATCCAGTTCGCCGACCGGTTCGCCGTCCACGCAGGGGCACGGCGCGTCCGACGGCGAGGCAGCCGAACCGTCCGCGGCTCCGGCTCCACCCCCCTCCGCTGCGGCACCGCCCTCCACCGCGCCGCCTTCCGCCGCCTCCCCTCCACCGCCTCCTGCAGAACCCGCGGCGACGGCCGTGGACAAGCCGTTCAGCGAGTTCGACACCGAAAGGACCGTCAGAGACAAGCCCCAGCCCCCACCGCCGCAACCGCAGCCGCCCCGCCCCCAAGGACAGGCGCCCCACCCGCAGGGCCACCCGCCCCAGCCGTCGCCGCCCCCGCCGCTCTACCCGCAGTCGCCCGCCCCGGGCGCACCGGTTGACGACGACTCCACCCGCCAGGACTTGCCGAACGCGGGTGACCAGGGAGCGGTCACCGTCGTCGACCATCCGAGCGGCCGCGGCTCCGTTCCGTTCGGCCCGCCCGCGACCCCGCCGGGTCCTTCCGCCCCCGATGGGCCGGCGTCCCCCAGCGCCCCGCAGGGCGACGACCGAACGGCGGCGCTTCCCACCCCGCCGCAGCACGGCCAGCCCCCGGGGCCGGTGCAGCAGCCCGGCGACAGGACCGCGGTGCTCCCGCCCGCCCCGCCGCAGTACCAGGGAGGGCAACCGCCGCCGCCCACCGGGTTCCAGCCCGCCCCGCAGAATCAGGGGGGCCAGGCGGGCGGGGCAGGCCAGGGGCTGCTCGCGCGGCTGAAGGACATCGCGCTGCCGGGGCGCTCGAAGCAGCAGGGCGGCGGGGCCGGATCGGCGCCGGCGCGGAAGGTGCCGCTGCCGCTGGTCATCGGTGCCGGGCTGCTGGGCGTGGCGCTGCTCGTCGGGCTGACGCTGGGCACCGTCCTGTCCGGCGAGGACGAGCAGGAGCCGCCCGCCGAGCCGCGCCTCCCGCAGGACTTCACCCAGGTCGCGGACCCCTCCGGCAAGATCCGCGCGGCGGTGCCGAAGGCATGGCCCGTGGACCGGCAGGAGTCCACCTGGCAGCCGACGACCGTCGCTCTCAACGACGCGCAGCCCCGGCCGGTGCTGCGCGCCACCCCGAACGTGACGCAGTTCAAGGGCGACGGCCCGGCCCCCGGGGTGTTCATCGGCCTCACCAAGGACGTCGCCCAGGGCAAGCTGCCTCCGCCCGGAGTGACGGGGCACCGCACCTGCACCCCGGCGGGCACGGAGAACTACACCTCCCCCGACAAGGCCCTGACCGGCACGATCACGCGGTTCACCGGGTGCCGGGCCGGCACCCCGTCCGTCACCGAGGTCGGCCTGCGCGACAGCCGCGGCACCTTCGGCGTGTGGATCCGCATCAAGGAGAACGACAACCGCGACCTCACCAAGACCATCCTGGACAGCCTCAAACTGACCGCGCCCTAGCGTCATGGCGTCGCGTCATGGCGTTACGGCATAACGCCACGGCGGCACAGCGTCACGGCGTCCGGAACCCGCGGAACGTCACGCGCCTGCGGACCGCGAAGCCGAGCCGCTCGTAGAGCGCGAGCGCGCCGGTGTTGGCCGCGGCCACGTGGAGGAACGGGCGCTCGTTCCGGGCGGTGATGCGCGCGGCCAGCGCCCGCACCAGGCGGGTGGCGTGGCCCCGTCCGCGCGCATCGGGGGCGGTGCAGACGGCGCTGATCTCGGTCCATCCCGGCGGCCGGAGCCGTTCGCCCGCCATGGCGACCAGCACGCCGTTCTCCCGGATGCCCAGATAGGTGCCGAGTTCGCGGGTGCGGGGCCAGAACGGTCCCGGCCGGGTCCGCGCCGTGAGGCCGAGCATCTCGGGCACATCGTCGGCGCCCAGTTCGACCACTTCCGCGTCGGGCCCGTCCTCGGGGTGGTCGGGGAGGCCGTCGGCGGGGCCGACCAGCTGGAAGCCGTCGAGGGTGAAGACGGGCTCCCAGTCCGCGGGCGGGGTCGCCGGATGGCTGAACAGATCGGCCAGCTCGCCGCGGCCGAGCAGGCGGGCGAGGTCGGCCCACTCCGCCGGGTCGGGGTCGGCGGACACCGCGGAGAAGGTGGCGACCTCCGGCAGGTATCCGGCCGCGCGGCCGAGTCGGCGGGCCAGATGTCCGTGACGGCTGCGGAGCGACTCACCAACCGGATCGTCGAGTACGGCGACGTCGCTGTCGGTCATGTGCCTGCCTTTCCTGTCGTGTGCGGGAGCCGGTCGCCCGGACGCTGTCACGGGGCCGGGAGAGGCTACCGCCGGTCCGCCCCGCTCTCCGCACGGGGGCCGCTCCGAGCCCTGGCTGTTGTATCGCGACCGATTTCGATATATCGTTAATGTATCGCGAGCAATCAACAGTGGAAGGATGAGCTGCGATGCGTCACCACGATCACTTCATCCGGCACGGCCGGTTCCCCGAGGACGAGGCGCGAGGCCGGCGGGGCGGCCCGTTCGGCGGCTGGGGCCCGGGGCCGGGCGGCCCGGGGTTCGGGCCCGGTTACGGTCCCGGCTTCGGCCCCGCTTTCGGGCCGGGACGCCGCGGCAAGCGGGGGCCCGGCGGCGGACGCCGCATCAAGCGCGGCAACGTGCGGGCGGCCCTGCTGGCCCTGCTGGCCGAGCGGCCCATGCACGGCTACGAGATGATCCAGGAGCTCGAAGAGCGCACCGGCGGCGTCTGGCGGCCGAGCCCCGGCTCGGTCTACCCGACGCTGCAGATGCTGGAGGACGAGGGCAAGCTCGTCAGCGAGCAGGACGGCGGCAAGCGCCTGTTCAGCCTGACCGACGCGGGCCGCGAGGAGGCCGCCGCACAGCCCGCTCCGCCCTGGGAGGAGCTGACGGACACCGTCGGCGAGCAGGAGCTGCGCGGCCGCCAGGCGATCGCCCAGCTGATGGGCGCGCTGCACCAGGTCGCCGCCGTCGGCAGCCCGTCGCAGCAGGAGCGCGCGCTGGAGGTCGTCAACGACGCCCGCCGCCGCCTGTACAGCATCCTCGCCGACGATCCCGCGGCCGAGTGACCCCGGAGAGCGAGTGCCCCCGGGGCGGCGGCCCGCATCCGGCGCGCGGCCGTGCGCGCTCAGCCGCGCGACCGGGTGGGGAAGGGGACCAGGCGGGCCGGCCGGTCGGCCATGTAGAGCTGCTTCCACACGTACAGGCGCAGGTCGCCGCGGCGCAGGCGGCGGTCGACCGGCACCTCGACGGTCACGCGCACCAGGTAGGACGAGCCCGGCGGCAGGTAGCGGTCGCCGCCGTCCCCGGGGATCAGCGCACCGCCCGACAGCCTCCGGACGACCTCGCTCTTGGTGGGCGGGGTGCACATGCTCTCGGGGACGCCCGCCTGCCACACGCAGCGGCCGCGGTCCCGCGCGGCGACCAGGCTCCGCCGGACGAACACGTCGCCGGGGAAGTCGAGCAGCACGCGGTCCTTCGTGGGGTTGCTCAGGATGTAGTCGATGTAGGGGAAGGACCCCTTCGCGGGCGGGGACGACTGCTGGGTGGTGACGGCGGCGTTCTCCAGGCCCCCGGTCACCGCCTGGAGCCGGTAGCGGGAACCGTCCGCCGTGCCGACGTCGACCGGTGAGCCCGCCCGGGGCCGCGCCGCGCCGGCCCGGCCCGCCTCGGAGGCCGCGCTCTGGCCGCCCCGCGGGCTTTCGGCACGCGGGTTCCCGTCCCGCAGCCCGGGCATGAGCAGCACCCCCGTGCCGATCAGCACGGCGGCGACGGCCATGGCGCACGCGGCGACCACGCCCGCGCGGCGTCCGGAACGCCGCCGCTCGCGCCGGCGGCGATCGGCGCCGCGCGGGCGGAGCCGCACCTGGATGCCGCTGGTGTCATGAACGCCGATCGGGCCGCCCGTGCCCGTCGCGGACGGCGGGAAGGGTTTGTCCTGGCCGGTGTCCATGTCAACGCTCCTGCTCCAACGCCCCCGAGCCACGGCTGCGTTCCGCCGTGGCCGTGAACAGTGTGACGCAGGCGGACGCCCGAACCGTTGCCCGCCCCCCGGACATCGCGGCGACGCGCCATCGACCGGGCGACGGACTCAGCGCCCGTCCAGGGAGCCGGCGAGGGCGTCCAGGAAGCGGACCACCCCGTCGGGGCCGTCCACCACCAGATCGGCGCGGTCGGCGAGGGCGGTGACCTCGGCCGAGCCGCTGCACACCTTCACCCCGGGGACGCCCTCGGCGCGCAGCGCGTCGATCGCATCGTAGGCGGCCAGGTCGCCGAGGTCGTCGCCGGCGAACAGCACCGCCGAGGGGAAGGGGCGGCCGCCGGAGCGGGCGGGGCGCGCCTCGTCCAGGAAGCGGCGCAGGGCCCTGCCCTTGTCCATGCCGGGCGGGCGCAGTTCCAGGACGAACCGTCCCGGCTCCACGGTCAGGCCGGTGCGTTCGGCGAGCGCCTCCAGGACGCCGCGCAGCCGGTCGAGCGCGACCTGCGGCTCGGCGCAGCGGCGGGTGTGCACCGCCACCGCCTGCCCCTTGTCCTCGACGTAGGTCGCGTCCGGCGCGCCCGCGGCCCTGAGTACCTCGGGCAGCTTGGCGCGCGCCTCGGCGACGCCGGGCGGCGGCTCGGGCGTGGTCAGCTCGCCGGCCTCCCAGCGCTCCAGGCCGTACTGCCCGAGCACCACCAGGCCGTCCACGCCGTCGAGCCCGCCGTACTCCACGGCCACGGCCGCGGGACGGCCGGTGATGACCGCCAGCGCGCCCACGCGCGGGGCGAGGCGGGCCAGCGCCGCGGCCGCCCCGGGATGGGCCCGTGCCGCCGCCGGGTCGTCGACGATGGGCGCGAGCGTGCCGTCGAAGTCGAACCCGAGCACGGCGCCGCGCGGGTCGGTGCGGATCGCGTCCAGGCCGTCCGTGCCGGCGGCCGTCGTTGGGGAGAAGAGGTTCACCCGTCCAGTGTTGGGCACTCAGGGCCGGATGCCGAACCGGCGCGCGGCGCGCTGCCGCTGCCGTTGCGCGCGCATCCGGCGCAGGCGCTTGACGAGCATCGGGTCGTACTCCAGGGCTTCGGGGCGGTCGAGCAGGATGTTGAGGAGCTGGTAGTAGCGCGTCGCCGACATGTCGAACCGCTCGCGGATCGCCTGCTCCTTGGCGCCGGCGTACTTCCACCACTGCCGTTCGAAGGCGAGTATCCGGCGGTCGCGCTCGGACAGTTTGCCGGCCGGGAAGGCGGGGTCGTCGTCCTGGCCGTCGGGCACCGGTTGCAGGGCTGGGCCGTCGTTCATGCTGCCGTCCTGTCGGGGGCCGTCGTCGGGGCCGCACGCGGGGGGTCGCCGGCGGGGGCCGACGTCTCGCACATGACGTCCCCTCTGTGGTTAGTGATCCCGGGTCGTCCGGGTTCGGCCGGTGCCATGGTACGCGTCCGCGCGGCCATCGGCCGGGTGTTCCGCCGGAACGGCACGGCGGCGGCCGGTGATGGCATAGGGCTGAGGGGGCCACGTCGCCACGAACGGCTACCAGTGCACCACAAAGCGGCCTTCGGACGGTGCGTCTCGGCGCGCCTGTCGGCGGTTTCCTCGCGGACTGCCCGCGATATCGCCCGACGCCGGACGTCGCACCCCGGGCATGCCACTATCGGACGGCGGCCCGCGTTGTGCCAGGAGAAGGACACGGGGGAACGCATGTAGATTGCACGCGTTTTCATGTGTACGCTGCAATCGCATTTGCGGACAGACCGACACGGTGAACGGAGGCCGTGGCAATGGCGACGGAGCACGCGTCCGGGGGATCCACCTCCTCCCAGGACTCCGCCGAGCCTCCCGACCCCGTCCTGTCGGACATCAGCCGGGCGCTGTTCCATCTGCGCCGGGTCTGGTTCAAGCCCGATCTGATGAAGAAGATCCGGGCACAGACCTCCGGCGGGCCGGGCGGGCGCCCGCTGCAGCTGTCCAACCTGATGGTGGTGCACGCGATCGCCGCGCTGTCGGCCGCCGCGGAGGACCCGGGCTGCCCCACGGCCGAGGTCACGGTCGGCGCGGTCGCCGAACGCCTGGAGATCGACCCGTCCACCGCCAGCCGGCTCGTCGGCCACGCCATCGACGCGGGCCTGGTGTCGCGCCGCCCGTCCCCGGTGGACGCCCGCCGCGCCAACCTCGGCCTCACCGAGGCGGGCCGCCGCGTCCGGCAGGTCGCCGAACGCTCCCGCCGCGCCTATCTGGCGGGCCTGATGTCCGACTGGACCCCCGAGGAGCGCGCCGAGTTCGCCCGCCTGCTCACCCGCTTCACCGAAGCCGCCGTCCGGACGCCCGCCGAACTGGAGGGCATCGACAAGATCTTCCGCGAGGCCGGCGCCGACTGACCGCCCGCCCCCGCGCTCCCACCGGCCCCGGACGAACGAACCGCCCGGCGGCGGAAACAGCCCCCGGGCTGCCGACGGGGCGCGGCCTGGGCCGGACGGCACCGGCCAGGGTCAGCCGTTGCGCAGGGCTGACAGGCGGCTGAAGTACTCGTCCTCGTCGATCTCGCCGCGGGCGAAGCGTTCGGCCAGCGTGGCGTGCGCGCGGGCCAGCGGGTCGGTCTGGGCCGCGGTCGCGGTCATGCGGCGGCGGATCAGGTAGAAGCCCGCCGCCAGCACGGCCGCCCAGAACAACCCGAAAGTGATCGGGAACACCGGCCACCAGGCGGGCGCGTCGTTCCAGCCGTTGCCGTGCCAGCCGCCCGGGCCCGGGTGCGCGGCCAGCGCCGTGAGCGTCGCCGTCATCGTCATCGACCTCCTGTCGTCGGATGCTCCGATGCTCGGCGACAGGTCCGGGCCGTGTCGTCGTACGCCTGGAGGCTCTGCCGCTACGCCGCGCGGAGTAGCCCGGGGCTCACCACCACGGCGGCCGGTAGTCGTCCTCGTCGGGCGGCCGTTGCGTGCGGGAGGGGCGCCCCAGGGAGTCGTCGTTCAGGCCGGGTGGCGGGATGAACGTGCCGGGCGGCGGGCCGGTGTCGTCCAGGCCGGGCGGGGGCGCGGACGGGAACGCCACCGCGGGCAGCTCGTCGGTCGTGCTGTCCGCGGGCGCCTCGGGCACGTCCCCCTGGCGCGGTGACGGGGGAAGGGTGGTGGAGCCGGGGTCTTCCGCGGAGTCGAGGGCGTCGCCCAGCACGCTGCGGCGGAACCTCTCCCACTCCTCGTCGTCGAACACCGGCTCGTCGGCCTGGCGGGCGGGCTCGTCGGACGGGTCAGGGTCGTCGGCCTTGCCGTGGAAGCCGTTCAGGCCGTCCAGCCTGTGCCCCTCGGGGGGTTCGGCGGGGGCCGTCCCGAAGCCGTTCACACCGGTGGCGCCGCCGCTGAACTGCTCCGGTACGAAGGGACGCAGCCGCCACTGCTGCTCGGGCTCAGGCCAGGGCTCGGGGTCGGGCGCGGGCTGCGGCTCCTGCCGCGGCTCGGAGGTGGGCTCCGACGCGGTCCGGGACTCCGCTTCCGGCGGCGGCGGGGGCGGCGGGGCCACGGGCATCAGGGGCGGATCGCCCCCCGGGAAGACCTCGTTGCTCTGCCACAAAGGGGCGTGCACGGGGGCCACCGAGACGCCGGACGGGTCGCCCGCCTGCGCACCGACGGGCTCGGGCGGATGCCTGGGCCGCAGCACCTCGTACGGGGAGTCGTCGTCGGCGTCGTCCTCGAAGTCGTCCTCGAAGTCGTCCTCGGGCCGCCTCCGCTGCAGCCAGCCCAGCAGCACGCCCGCCGCCACCAGGACACCGCCGCCCACCAGGATGGC
Organism: Actinomadura keratinilytica; assembly: GCF_039539665.1. Classification (NCBI taxonomy): domain Bacteria; kingdom Bacillati; phylum Actinomycetota; class Actinomycetes; order Streptosporangiales; family Thermomonosporaceae; genus Actinomadura; species Actinomadura keratinilytica. The sequence continues at coordinate 23,644 of NZ_BAABDO010000045.1, read as the reverse complement.
GGGCAGCATGAAGCCCGCCCCCTCCTCCTCCGCGGCGACGTCGGTCTCCGCCGGCTCGGCCGAGGGGACGGGGGTCGCCCCCGGGCCGCGGGTCGACCGGCTGATGGAGGCGGCGACGGCCATGGCGCGTACGGCGTCCACTGTCGTGGAGCACGTGGTGACGCCGCCGGGCTGGTCGCGGGGCACCGACCCCTGGACGAGCGCCTGCCGCACCTGCTGCGGCGTCAGGCTCGGGTAGCGGGCGCGGATCAGCGCGGCGACCCCGGCGACGATGGCCGAGGACGGGCTCGTCCCCGTGCCGACCACGTAGCCGCTGCTGGCGTCCGCGCTGACGATGTCGACGCCGGGCGCGCACACCTCCACGTACGAGTGCCGGTTGCTGTCCTTCCAGATGCGCATCCGCCGGTCGACGGCCCCGACGGCGATGACCCCCGGATAGGCGGCGGGGAAGTTCTTGCGGTTGGCGCCCGACCCGTCGTTGCCCGCCGACGCGATCAGCACCACGCCCCTGTCGAGCGCGTACCGGATCGCGTTCTCCTCACTGGAGCTGCCGTCGTAGAACAGCTTGCCGCCGCCCAGCGACATGTTGATGATGTCGGCGCCGTGGTCGACCGCGTACCGGATGCCCTGCGCGACCGCGTCCCGATTGCGGCCGCCGAGCTGCCCGCCGGCCTGCCGCAGCGGATCGTCGTTCTCCCACGTCACCCGGACCGACAGGATGCGGGCCTGGGGCGCCACGCCCATCACGCCCTGCGCACCGCCCGGTCCGTGGCCGTGCCCGGCGATGATGCTCGCCATCGACGTGCCGTGCAGGCCCCAGTACCGGCTGCCGGGGCGGCGCAGCCCGCCGGTGAGGTCCGGCCCGGTGGTCACCCGGCCCACCAGGTCGGGGTGCTTGCGGTCGACCCCGGTGTCCAGCACCGCGACGGTCACGCCGCCGCCCTTGGACGTGCGCCACACGCGGGGGACGCGCAGTGCGGTCAGATGCCACTGCCGGGCCCGGATCTGGTCGGTGCGCGCGGCGGCCGCGGCGCCGGCGGGGCGCACGGGAAAGACGAAGACGGCGGTGAGGGTCAGCGCCGAGAGCGTCGCACCGAGGCGGGCGGGCAGGCGCCGACCGGCCTGGGACACGCCGCCGCACCTCCTCCCGGCAGTCGGCCCGGGGTGTGCCCCCGGCCCCGGCCCCCGGTGCTCCCTGGAAAGCCCCGCTTCCGCCCCGTCGCGGAAGGCGACCGTGGTCCGTGCATCCTCGACGGGGAAGCGCGTCTACCCCCGCCACCACGAGCCCTGGCGCCTCTCCGAACGCGTGTCATTCTGCCATGGGGACACCGCAGGGCCCGGGCACTCGGCACATTCGGGCACGCTCCGGGACAGCGCGTATGACGCCTCCCCCGCCGTTCGCGCACGACCGGAAGGGGCGGGTGGCCGTACTCGGCGGCCGTACGCCTCATCGCAAAGCCCCCTCCCCTGCGCGGAAGAGGGCTTCGACCTGCGGAGCCGGTGAGGGGACTTGAACCCCTAACCCCCTGTTTACAAGACAGGTGCTCTGCCAATTGAGCTACACCGGCAGGTTCGTCCCGCATGGTAGTCGACGCCGCGGGTGATGCGCTTGCCGGTATTCGGGAAGGCGGCGGTCAGGCCCCGCGGCGGCGGGCGACCTCGTACAGGGCGATGCCGGCGGCCACACCGGCGTTGAGGGACTCGGCGCGGCCCGGCATGGGGATGGTCGCCAGCAGGTCGCAGGTTTCGGCGACCAGGCGGCCCAGGCCCTTGCCCTCGGAGCCGACGACCAGCACGAACGGCCCGTCGGCGACCTCCAGGTCGGCGACGGTGACGGCGCCGCGCGCGTCCAGGCCCGCGACGAAGCAGCCCGCCTGCTGGTACGCCTTGAGCTGCCGGGCCAGGTTGGTGGCGCGGGCCACCGGCACCGCGGTCAGCGTCCCCGCCGACGCCTTCCAGGTTCCCGCGGTGACCCCGGCGGCGCGGCGTTCGGGCACCACCACCCCGGACGCGCCGAACGCGGCCGCCGACCGCACGATCGCGCCGAGGTTGCGCGGGTCGGTGATGCCGTCCACGGCCACGATCAGCGGCGCGGCGCCCTTCAGCAGGTCGTCGGGGTGGGCGTAGCGGTACGGCCGCACCTGCAGGGCGATGCCCTGGTGGACGGCGCCGTCGGTGAGGCGGTCGAGCTCGGGCTTGGCCGTCTCCAGCAGCGGGATGCCCCGGTCCGCGGCCAGCTGGATCGACTCGCGGACGCGCTCGTCGGTGCCGGACGTCACGTACAGCGCGCTGCCCGGCACGCCGGCGCGCAGGGCCTCCAGCACGGGGTTGCGGCCGACGACCAGCTCGGGGGCCTCGCCGTCGGTGCGGCGCGCGCCCGCGGGGCGGCCCCGGACCGCCGCCTCGGCGGCGCGCCGGGCCTCGGCGAGCTTCTCCCGCCCGCCCGGCCCCAGGGTGGGGGTGCCGGTGCGGCGGGCGTTCTTGGCGGCCCGGGCACGCTGCCGTTTGGCGTGCCAGTGGCGGTCTTCGGCCTTGGGGGTGGGCCCTCGGCCCTTGCGCTTGGCCATGGTCGTTCTGTACGCCCTTCTGCACTTTCGCTCGCGTTAGGGCGGCACAGCGGCGAACGCCCCGAACACGCGATTTTACGTCGCGTACCGGCCGGCCGCGGCGCGACGATCCGCCGCGACCGGCCCGGTCAGGTCCGCTTGAGCTCCCAGCGGGGGCCGTGGGGGGTGTCCTCCACCACGATCCCGGCCTTGGCGAGCTGGTCGCGGATGGCGTCGGCGGAGGCGTAGTCCTTGCGGGCGCGGGCCGCCTGCCGCTGGTCGAGCGCGACGGTGACGAGGGCCTCCACCACGGGCAAAAGGTCCTCCTCGCCGGCGCGGGACCACTGCCGCGACAGCGGGTCCAGCCCCAGGACGTCCATCATGGCCCGCACCGAGGCCAGGTGGCGGCGGGCGGCCTCCTGGTCGCCGGACGCCAGCGCGCTGTTGCCCTCCCGCACGGTCTCGTGCACGACGGCCAGCGCCTGCGGCACGCCCAGGTCGTCGTCCAGCGCGGCGGCGAACGCCTCGGGCAGCTCGCCGTCGGCGAGGCCCGCCCCCACCTGCTCGGCGGCGCGGGTCACGAACCCCTCGACGCGCTGGTAGGCGGACACGGCCTCGGCCAGGGCCGCGTCGGTGTAGTCCATGAGGGACCGGTAGTGCGCCGACGCCAGGTAGTAGCGGATCTCGGCCGGACGGGCCCTGCCGAGCAGGTCGTCGAGCAGGACGACGTTGCCGACCGACTTGGCCATCTTCTCGCCGTCGACGGTGAGCAGCCCGTTGTGCAGCCAGTAGCGGGCGAACCCGTCCCCGGCCGCCTGCGACTGGGCGATCTCGTTCTCGTGGTGCGGGAAGATCAGGTCGACGCCGCCGCCGTGGATGTCGAACGTGGGCCCGAGGTACTTGGTGGCCATGGCCGAGCACTCCAGGTGCCAGCCGGGGCGCCCCTCGCCCCACGGGGTCTCCCAGGACGGCTCGCCCGGCTTGGCGCTCTTCCACAGCGCGAAGTCGCGCGGGTCGCGCTTGTACTCCTCGTTGGGGGTGTCGCCGGCCGAGCGCATGTTCTCCAGGCGCTGGTTGGACAGCGCCCCGTACCGGTCGGCCCACGACTTGACGTCGAAGTAGACGTCCCCGCCGGCGGCGTAGGCGTGCCCGGCCTCGATCAGCCGCCGGATCAGCACGATCATCTCCGGGACGTGCCCGGTGGCGCGCGGCTCGATCGTGGGCGGCAGGCAGCCGAGCAGGTCGTAGCCCCGGGTGAAGACGCGCTGGTTCGCCTCGGCCACCGCGAACCACGGGCGGCCCTGGGCCTGCGACACCGCGATGATCTTGTCGTCGACGTCGGTGACGTTGCGGACGAAGGTCACCTCGTAGCCGGACCGGCGCAGCCAGCGCAGCAGCACGTCGTAGATGACGCCCGAGCGCAGATGGCCGATGTGCGGGGCGGCCTGCGGCGTGGCACCACACACGTACATCCCCACGCGCCCCTCCTCCAGGGGCTCGAACGTGCGGACGCTACGGGTTCCGGTGTCGTACAGGCGCAGACTCACGTGCCCAGGTTATTGGATCCCTCGTGCGGTCGTGCGGCCCTTCGCACCGGCCGTGCGCTCCGCGCCCCCGTCCGGGGGCCCGTTTCGGAGTGGCAGCGGGCGGTGGTCCGGGCCGCAGGCGACCGTGTCACTTGAGGAGCTGACGGGCCATGACCATGCGCTGGATCTGGTTGGTGCCCTCGTAGATCTGGGTGATCTTGGCGTCGCGCATCATCCGCTCGACCGGGAACTCGCGGGTGTAGCCGTACCCGCCCAGCAGCTGCACGGCGTCGGTGGTGATGTCCATCGCCACGTCCGAGGCCAGGCACTTGCACGCCGACGACACGAACGTCAGGTCCGGCACCTGCTCGCCGTTCATGGCCCGCTCGGACTTGACCGCCGCGTGGTAGGTGAGCTGCCGCGCCCCCTCCAGCCGCATCGCCATGTCGGCCAGCATGAACTGCACGCCCTGGAAGTCGGCGATCGCCTTGCCGAACTGCTTGCGCTCCTTGACGTAGCCCAGCGCGTAGTCCAGCGCGCCCTGCGCGATGCCGATGGCCTGGGCGGCGATGGTGATGCGGGTGTGGTCGAGGGTGGCCAGGGCGGTCTTGAAGCCGGTGCCCTCGGCGCCGATGATGCGGTCGGCCGGGATGCGCACGTCCTCCAGGATCACCTGCCGCGTCGGCGACCCCTTGATGCCCAGCTTGCGCTCCTTGGCGCCGAACGACACGCCCTCGTCGTCCTTGTCCACGATGAACGCGGAGATGCCCCGCGCCCCCGCCGACGGGTCGGTGACGGCCATCACCGTGTAGTACTGCGACACCCCCGCGTTGGTGATCCACATCTTGGTGCCGTTGAGCACCCAGTGGTCGCCGTCGCGCACCGCCCGCGTCTTCATCGACGCGGCGTCCGACCCGGCCTCGGGCTCCGACAGCGCGTAGGAGAACATGGCCTCGCCGCGCGCGACGGGGGTCAGGTACTTTTTCTTGAGCTCTTCGGAGCCGGCCAGCAGCACGGGCACGGTGCCCAGCTTGTTGACCGCCGGGATCAGCGAGGAGGACGCGCACACCCGGGCGACCTCCTCGATCACGATCACGGTGGCCAGCGCGTCCGCCCCGGCGCCCCCGTAGGCCTCGGGGATGTGCACCGCGTGCAGGTCGTTCTGCACCAGCGCGTCCAGCGCCTCCTGCGGGAACCGGGACTCCTCGTCCACCTGCGCGGCGAACGGCGCGATCTTGGCCTCGGCCAGCTCGCGGACCGTGCTGCGCAGCATCTCATGCTCGTCCGACGGGGCATACGTGGGAAAGTCGGGACTCATACGGCAGATGCTACCCGCCAGTAAAGTCCGTCGACCGCACACGGGGCGCCCCGTCGGTCGCATGCGGGGTACCCGTCGGACGCGGCCGCGACAGGGGGCACTACAACAGGACCCGGGGCGAGGTCCCGGTCGGGACCGGCGACGGATCGAGAGGAGTTGTCTTGGCGCACCGCCTGACGGTGATCGGAACCGGCTATCTCGGTGCCACCCACGCCGCCTGCATGGCGGACCTGGGGTACGAGGTGGTCGGCCTGGACACCGACGCCGCGAAGGTCGATCGGCTCTCCGCGGGCGACCTGCCCTTCTACGAGCCCGGCCTGGAGCCGATCCTGCGCCGCAACCTGGCCGCCGGACGGCTGCGCTTCACCACCTCCTACGCCGAGGCGGCCGACTTCGGCGACGTGCACTTCGTGTGCGTGGGGACCCCCCAGAAGCACGGCGAGTACGCCGCCGACCTGAGCTACGTGGACGCGGCGATCGAGCAGCTGGCGCCGCGGCTGACCCGCCCCTGCCTGGTCGTCGGCAAGTCCACCGTCCCGGTGGGCACCGCCGCCCGGCTGGCGGCGCGGCTGGCCGAGCTGGCGCCCGCCGGCGGCGACGCCGCGCTGGCCTGGAACCCCGAGTTCCTGCGCGAGGGCTACGCCGTCGAGGACACCCTGCACCCGGACCGGATCGTCGCCGGGCTGCCGGAGGACCAGGGCGCGGCCGAACGGGCCGAGAAGGTGCTGCGCGAGCTGTACTCCTCCATGATCGGCGCGGGCACCCCGTTCATCACCGCCGACTACGCCACCGCCGAGCTGGTCAAGGTGGCCGCCAACGCCTTTCTGGCCACCAAGATCTCCTTCATCAACGCGATGGCCGAGGTGTGCGAGGCCGCGCACGCCGACGTCACCAAGCTGTCGCTCGCGCTGTCGTACGACGACCGCATCGGCGGCAAGTTCCTCGGCCCCGGCCTCGGCTTCGGCGGCGGCTGCCTGCCCAAGGACATCCGCGCCTTCATGGCCCGCGCCGGCGAGCTGGGCGTCGACCAGGCCCTGACGTTCCTGCGCGAGGTCGACCAGATCAACATCCGGCGCCGCATCCGCATGGTGGACCTCGCCCGCGAGCTGGTCGGCGGCGCGTTCACCGGGCGCACCGTGGGCGTGCTGGGCGCGGCCTTCAAACCCGGCTCCGACGACGTCCGCGACTCCCCCGCCCTCGACGTGGCCGCCACCATCCACGCCCAGGGCGGCACGGTCACCGTCTACGACCCGCAGGCCATGGACAACGCCCGCCGCGCCCACCCGGACCTGAGGTACGGCGCCTCGGCCCAGGACGCCGCCCGCGGCGCCCACGTCGTCCTGCTCCTGACCGAGTGGAAGGAGTTCCGCGAGATGGACCCCGCCGCCCTGGCCGACGTCGTCGCCGAACGCAACATCGTCGACGGCCGCAACGCCCTGGACCCCGAACGCTGGCGCACCGCCGGCTGGACCTACCGCGCCCTCGGCCGCCCCTGAGCGCCGCCCCTGAATCAGAACTCCCGGCGCTGTTCTCCTGGAAGGCGCTGTTCTCCTAGAAGGGAACGAACTTCTCGAAGGTGGTGTTGTGGGGCGTATGGGATTCGCTGATGTGGACGTGATCCGGCGGCTGCTCAACGAGTCGCGGACGTGGGCGTTCGTGGGGCTGGGCGACAACCCGGCGCGCGAGGTGTACACGCAGGCGCGGCTGCTGCAGCAGCGCGGCAAGAGGATCATCCCGGTGCATCCGTCCGGGGCGACGGTGCTGGGCGAGCGCGGGTACACCTCGCTGGCGGAGATCCCCCCGGAGGAGGGGCCGCTGGACGTGGTGGGCGTCTACCGGCGGGCCGAGCACGCGGGCGCGGCGGTGGACGAGGCCATCGCGGTGGGCGCCCGCGCGGTGTGGCTGCCGCTGGACGTGGTGGACGAGGCCGCGGCGCGGCGCGCCCAGGAGGCCGGGCTGGACGTGGTCATGGACCGCTGCCCGGCCGTGGAGTGGGCGCTGCGCCGCTAGCCGAGGCTCTCGCGCAGGCGGGCCCCCTTGGCCTTGGCCTGCTCGTACAGGGTCTGCTGGAAGTCGGCCATCTTGGCGCGCAGCGCCTCGTCGGAGGCGGCGAGGATGCGGACGGCCAGCAGGCCCGCGTTGCGGGCGGCGCCGACGGCGACGGTGGCGACCGGGACGCCCGCGGGCATCTGCACGATCGACAGCAGCGAGTCCATGCCGTCCAGGTGCTTGAGCGGCACGGGCACGCCGATCACCGGCAGCGGGGTGACCGCGGCGAGCATGCCGGGCAGGTGCGCCGCGCCGCCCGCCCCCGCGATGATCACGCGCAGGCCGCGGGACGCCGCGTCGGAACCGTAGGCGATCATGTCGTGCGGCATGCGGTGCGCGGAGACCACGTCGGCCTCGTAGGGCACGCCGAACTCGTCCAGGGCCTCGGCGGCGGCCTTCATCGTGGGCCAGTCCGAGTCGCTGCCCATCACCACGCCGACCACGGGGGCTGTCATGCGCCCTCCTTGAGGGCGGGGCCCCAGCGCAGGTAGTCGGCCGCGTGCCGGGCGCGCTCGCGGACCTCGTCGAGGTCGTCGCCGAGCGCGGTCACGTGGCCGATCTTGCGTCCGGGGCGGACCTGCTTGCCGTACATGTGCACCCGGACGCCCGGGTCGTGCGCCATGACGTGCACGTACCGGGAGTAGACGTCCGGGTCGTCGCCGCCGAGCACGTTGACCATGACCACGTGCGGGGCGGTGGCCTCGGTCGAGCCGAGCGGCAGGTCGAGGACGGCCCGCACGTGCTGCTCGAACTGCGAGGTGCGGGCGCCCTCGATCGTCCAGTGCCCGGAGTTGTGCGGCCGCATCGCCAGCTCGTTGACGACCAGGCCGGAGTCGGTCTGGAACAGCTCGACGGCCAGCAGGCCGGTGACGCCGAGGTGCTCGGCGATGTCCAGGGCCAGGCGCTGGGCCTCGGCGGCGGTGTCGTCGTCCAGGCCGGGCGCGGGCGAGATCACCTCGTGGCAGATGCCGTCGCGCTGGACGGTCTCCACGATCGGGTACGCGGCGCCCTGGCCGTAGGGGGACCGGGCGACCAGCGCCGCCAGCTCCCGCCGGAAGGCCACGTGCTCCTCGACGAGGAGATCGACGCCCTCGCCCAGCAGCCGGTCCACCAGCTCGGCCGCGTCGCGGTCGAGGGCGTCCAGCACCCAGACGCCCTTGCCGTCGTAGCCGCCCCGGGTCGCCTTGAGCACCAGCGGCAGGCCGTGCTCGCGGGCGAACGCCTCCAGGAACGCCGGCGGCGCGTCGGACGGGACGCGGGCGAACGCCGGGCACGGCACCCCGAAGGACGTCAGGCGCTCGCGCATGACCAGCTTGTCCTGGGCGTGCAGCAGGGCGCCCGAGCCGGGCCGGCAGGCCGTGCCCGCCTCTTCCAGGGCCCGGACGAGCTCCTGGGGGACGTGCTCGTGGTCCCACGTCAGCACGTCGCAGTCCTTGGCGAAGGCGCGCAGGTCGTCCAGGGAGCGCTCGTCGCCGATCCGGACGTCCGCGCTGACCTGCGCCGCCGACTCGCCGGGGTCGCGGGCGAGCACCCGCAGCGGCACGCCGAGCGAGATCGCCGCCTGGTGGGTCATACGGGCCAGCTGCCCGCCGCCCACCATGCCGACAACCGGCGTCTGAGCTGGATTCTTCACGTGGAGAAGGCTATCGGGACGCGGAAGGCGAACGAACGCGGCCGTCCCGGCGTCCCACGGTGTGTGATGTCTTTCGCCGGGGGCAGATATCGAGCCGGGTGCCGTGATCGTCCGAGTGCAACCGTCTCACGGGCACCATGCGTCTATTCTCGTTCTGGCCCCGGTATGAGCGCGGGGCCCCGGGCCCCGCGCCGGTGAGCCCGATCCCAGTGTCCGAGGTCCGGAAGGACGGTTCCCCTTCGTGAGCCTGGTCGCCAACCTCTACCGACGTTTCCGGCACGTCGTGCACGAGCTCGCGAAGTTCGGCAGCGTGGGCGCCGCGGCGTTCGTCATCACGTTCGCCGTGGGCAACGCCCTGCACACCGGCCTCGGCATGGGCCCGCTGTCGTCCAACGGCATCGCGACGGTCGTGGCGACCACGTTCGCGTACCTGGCCAACCGCTACTGGACGTTCCGGCACCGCGACCGCACCGGGCTGGGCCGCGAGTACGTGCTGTTCTTCGCATTGAACGGCGTCGGCCTGGTGATCACGCAGCTGGTCATCGGGTTCACCTACTACGTGCTGAGGCTGGACGGGGCGCTGGCCTACAACGGCGCGCTGGTCATCGGCACCGGGGTGGCGACGCTGTTCCGCTTCTGGTCGTACAAGAAGTGGGTGTTCCTGCCCGCGAGCGCGCCGCAGGTCGATCCGGCCTCGGGTCTGCCGGAGGCGGGCGCGGCCCCTGTCTCCGGCCATGCGGCCGCAGGTGCGGGCCCGGTCGGCGGGGCGCCCGTCAACGGCTCAGGCCACCCGGCCCATCACCCCGCGAACGGGAACGCGGTCAACGGGCACGGCGTCAACGGGCACGGCGTTAACGGGCACGCCAACGGGAACGCGGCCAACGGGCGGGCCGCCGACGCCGCGCGGCGGGCGGCCGTCAGACAGGGCCGCTGACGACCCGTTCCTCCGCCAGCCTGGCCTCCGACGCCTGCCGCAGGAACACCCCGAACACGGCCGGACGGGCCTGGATCAGCTCCAGCCGGCCGCCGTCCACCACCGCCAGCGACCGGGCCAGGTACAGGCCCAGGCCGGTGCCCTTGCCGCTGGTGACGCTGCGTTCGAAGATGCGGGCCTCCAGTTCGGGCGGGATGCCCGGGCCCTCGTCGCCGACCTCGACCACCACCGAGTTCGCCCCCGGTTTGGTGGTGATGGTGACGGTGCCGCAGCCGTGCACCAGGGAGTTGTCCAGCAGCGTGGCGATGATCTGGGACAGCCCCTCCGGGCTGGTCATGCCGACGAGTCCGGTGTGGCCGGTGATGCGGATGTCGCGGCCGGCCCGGCGGAAGATGGGGCGCCACTCCTCCACCTGCTGGGCGATGATGTCGTCGATCCGGGCGGGCACGGCCGCTCCGGTGCGGTCGTGCCGGGACCGCGCCAGCAGCTGCTCGACCACCGCGACCAGCCGTTCGGCCTGCGCGACGGCGGCCGCGCCCTCCTCGCGCACCACGTCGGGGTAGTCGGCGGCCTCGATCATCTCCTCCAGGCGCATGGACAGCGCGGTGAGCGGGGTGCGCAGCTGGTGGCTGGCGTCGGAGGCGAACTCCCGGCTGGCCGCCAGCAGGTCGGCGATCCGCACCGCGCTGCGGTCCAGGACCTCGGCGACGCGGTCGACCTCGGGGATGCCGTATCTGCGGCGGCGCGGCCGGGCGTTGCCGCTGCCCAGCCGGTCGGCGGTCTCGGCCAGGTCGATCAGCGGCAGGGTGAGCTTGCGGGCCTGGACCATGGCCAGCCCCACGGTGACGGCGACGCCGAGCGCGGCCAGGCCGCCGATCAGCGCCAGCTGGCGCAGCGCGGCGCCGCGCACCTCGCGGGCCTCCTGGGAGACCTGCACGTGCGTGCCGCCGGCGTCGGCCGAGGCGGTCAGCAGCCCCGCGTCGGTCGGCGGCCGCTCCCCCGCCGTCACCACCCGGTTGCCCGGCAGGGTGATGGTGATGAACCGCCCCGGATACTCCTGGGCGATCTTCTGCGATGTGATCGGCTGGCGGGATTCCAGGCTGAAGCCGACGCCGCCGAGGATGGACGCGGCCTCGCGCTCCAGCGACTGCTGGGCCTCCTCGTAGATCAGCTTGTGCGTGGCGTAGGCGAGGGGTATGCCGAGCAGCAGGATCGCGACGATCGCCACCGCGAGCGTCGACAGGAGCAGCCGGCGCCTCATCAGGGCTCCTTAGGGGACGAAGCCATGATCACGCGGTCCCTCCTCCGCATGGGCGATCGCAGGGCCGCCTCGCCGCGGGCGAGGGCAGCGCGCATCGCGGGCGCACCGGACCGGCGGCGCACGGGAGCGTCGTGCGGCACGGGGCCGGGCAAGACGACGTCGGGCGGCAAAGGGTCGGCCGGCGGCCGGGTACGGGCGGCCGTTCCCTCCGGCGCGGCCGCGCGTCCGGACACCGGCTGCGGGCCCGCCGGGCATGGTCCGACCGGCGGGCCCGGCGCGGACGACAGAACCGCATGCTCATGGCGGCCGGTCTAGTCGCCGCGTTCGAACCGGAAACCGACGCCCCGCACCGTGGTGATGTAGCGGGGGCTGCCGGCGTCGTCCCCCAGCTTGCGGCGCAGCCAGGAGATGTGCATGTCGAGCGTCTTGGTGGACCCCCACCAGTTCGTGTCCCATACCTCCCGCATGATCTGTTCGCGGGTCACCACCTTGCCCGCGTCGCGCACCAGCACGCGCAGCAGGTCGAACTCCTTGGTGGTGAGCTGGAGTTCCTGGTCGCCCATCCACGCGCGACGCGACTCGGCGTCGATCCGCACGCCCTGCACGATCGGTGTTTCGGTGCTGCCGCGGCGCAGCAGTGCGCGCACCCGCGCCAGCAGCTCGGCCAGCCGGAACGGCTTGGTGACGTAGTCGTCGGCGCCCGCGTCCAGCCCGACGACGGTGTCCACCTCGTCGGCGCGGGCGGTGAGGATCAGGATGGGCACGCCGTGGCCCTCGGCGCGGACGCGGCGCGCCACCTCCAGGCCGTCGAGCTCGGGCAGGCCGAGATCGAGCACGATGAGGTCCACGCCTCCCCCGAGCGCCCGCTCCAGCGCCTGCGGACCGTCCGGGCTGACTTCCACGGTGTACCCCTCGCGCCGCAGCGCGCGGGCCAGGGGCTCGGAGATGGACGTGTCGTCCTCGGCGAGCAGTACTGAGGTCATGAGTCGATCGTATGACCATTCATGAACGTTTCCCGGCACCCGCCGCGCTCTTGACCTGCGGTTTGCCACACGTAGTACATCCTCGAACACGGATGAAGCGCGACCAACCCGGAGGTATCCCGACGTAACGACCGGTGACGAGAGTGTCACCGGCCGCTTCCGTCGCTCGGAGTCGCACACGGTCGCATCCGGGGCGGCCGACGCGAGGCGGTCGGGATGAGAGTGACGCATGGGGCATATGGGCGCGCGGCGAGACCGTCGCACCGATGGCCCGCCCGGGACACCAGACCGCCGCCGCACGGATCCCGGCGGGCGTTTAGCCCCATCTGCCGCATATTCCCAGGTCGGCGGGCGGTCGAGGCGCCGGCGCGCGGCCCTCGCGTCGCCGCGGTGCCCGCCGGAGGCCGCTGAGAGCGTCGTAGCCGCACGGAAAGGCCGCGGCACGTCTGCGGGTTGCACCGATGCCGCGCGCGGGCCCGTACAAGGCGCTGAAGCGTTCGGAACGGTCGCAGCCGGAAATGATCATCGGGCGTCGACCCGCGTCGCGCGGCGTGCCGCCCGCGGGGTCCGCCGATCGCCGAGGGCGGCCCGTGCGCCCCCTCCGCCAGAACATGCCCGCGTCAGACCCGGCGGAGCACCTGGACCGACCGGGCCTCCACCGTCACGCGCTCGCCGGCCTTCATCACGGGGGCATCCTCCTCCGCCAGCATGGGGTCGGCCGTGCCCAGCACCTTGGCCCACCCCTCTCCGTAGCGCACGGGCGGAACCCGGAACGCCGCGTCGCCGGCGTGCGCGTTGAACAGCGGCAGGAACGAGTCGTCCGCGATCCGCCGGCCGCGCCGGACGGGCTCGCTGACGGTCGCGCCGTTCAGGATGGTCTGCAGCGACGCGGTGTCGCCGGCGTGCCAGTCCCTGCCGGTCATCTCGCGTCCGCCCGGGGTGGACCACACCAGGTCGGGCAGGTCGCCGCGCGGCGCGCCGTGCTCCCGCGCCGCCGAGGCGGCGCGGCCGTCGGGGAGGCGGAGCCGCCGGAACACCGGGTGGCGCGCCCGCAGCGCCGACAGCCGCCGGACGAAGTCCAGCAGCGGGAACTGGTCGAGCAGCGCCTCCCAGTCGACCCAGGTCAGCTCGTTGTCCTGGCAGTAGGCGTGGTTGTTGCCGTGCTGGGGGCGGCCCAGCTCGTCGCCGTGCGACAGCATCGGCACGCCCTGCGACAGGAAGAGCATGGCGAGCAGGTTGCGCTTCTGGCGTTCGCGCAGGGAGAGGACCCCCAGGTCGCCGTTGGGTCCCTCCTCGCCGCAGTTCAACGAGCGGTTGTCGTCGGTGCCGTCCCGGCCCGCCTCGCCGTTGGCGGCGTTGTGCTTTCGGTCGTAGGAGACCAGGTCGTGCAGCGTGAAGCCGTCGTGGCAGGTGACGAAGTTGACGGAGGCGAAGGGCCTGCGGCCGTCGTCGGAGTACAGGTCGCCGGAGCCGGCCAGGCGGGCGGCGAACTCGGTCGGGCCGCCGGGCCGCCCCCGCCAGAAGTCGCACATGGTGTCGCGGTACTTGCCGTTCCACTCGGTCCACAGCGGGGGGAAGTCGCCGACCTGGTAGCCGCCCTCGCCCACGTCCCACGGCTCGGCGATCAGCTTGACCTGGGAGACCACCGGGTCCTGCCGCACGAGGTCCAGGAACGCCGCCAGCCGGTCCGCCTCTGCAGCTCGCGGGCCAGCGCCGGGGCCCGGGCGAAGCGGAACCCGTCGACGTGCATCTCCGTCACCCAGTACCGCAGCGAGTCCATGATCAGTCGGCGCACGTGGGGGCTGCGCATCCGCAGGGCGTTCCCGGCGCCGGTGTCGGCGTAGTACCGGGGGTCGCCGTCCGCCAGGCGGTAGTAGGAGGCGTTGTCGATGCCGCGGAACGACAGCGTCGGCCCCAGGTGGTCGCTCGGCGGTGTGGTCGAGGATGACCTCGATGCCCGCCTCGTGCAGCGCCCGCACCATCGCCTTGAACTCCAGCACCTGCTCGCCGCGCTCCCCCTCGGAGGAGTACTCGTTGTGCGGGGCGAAGAACCCGATGGCGTTGTAGCCCCAGTAGTCGCGCAGCCCCCGCTTGAGCAGGCGCCGGTCGTGCACGAACTGGTGGACGGGCAGCAGCTCCACCGCGTTCACGCCGAGATCGGTGAGGTGCTCGATGATCGCGGGGTGGCCGAGCCCGGCGTAGGTGCCGCGCAGCTCGGCGGGGACGCCGGGGTGGCGCGCGGTCAGGCCCTTGACGTGCGCCTCGTAGATGACCATGTCGTGGTACGGGATGCGCGGCGGGCGGTCGTCGCCCCATTCGAAGTACGGGCTGACGACCACCGAGCGCATCATGCACGGGGCGGAGTCCAGGTCGTTGCGTGACCAGGGGTCGCCGGAGCGGTGGCCGAACAGCGCCTCCCCTCATCCCACTCGACGGTGCCCTCCACTGCCTGCGCGTAGGGGTCGAGCAGCAGCTTGCGGGGGTTGCAGCGGTGGCCGCGCTCGGGTTCGTACGGCCCGTGCACCCGGAATCCGTACCGCTGCCCGGCATGACACCCGGCAGGTATTCACGCCAGACGGACGCGTCGCCCTGCGGCAGCTCCCAGCGGATCTCCTCGCCGTCATCGTCGAACAGGCACAGCTCCACCCGTTCGGCCGCGCCGGAGAACACCGCGAAGTCGGTTCCTACACCGTCGAAGTGGGCGCCGAGCGGGTACCCGTCGCCCGGCCACAGGCTGTCCACTGCCCCCGCCCTCCCGTGGTCGCCGTCGGGATGCTTCCCGCTGGAGCCCGGGTCATACCGCCCGGGAGGCCCTCTGGTCAGACCGGACAATTTCGACTACCTTAGGGTTGCCTTACCTTAATGAGGGCAGCCTTACCGCAGGCGCCACCCGGTGCCGCGCGGGTCGGAGAGGTCAGCGAGGAAGGTCCCCTGCCGCATGTACGTCTGCATCTGCCACGCCGTCACCGAAGACGACGTCCGCGGCTGCCTGGCGCAGGGGGCCTGCACGGCACGCGAGGTCCGCGCCGCCTGCGGCATGAAGCCCGGCTGCGGCGCGTGCACCAAGCGGCTCTACGGCCTCATCCGCCAGCACGGCGCCCAGGCCGACGAGGAGAGGAGGACCGCCCGGCCGACCGCCGCCTGAGCGAGCCCGCCGCGCCACCCTGTACGGCTTCGGACGCGCCGTACGGGGACTTAGTGTTGTCTAAGAACAGGCAGGCCATGGAAGCATGGTCTGCATGGAAGGCGACAAGGACATCATCAACCTGCTCAACGAGCAGCTCACCGCGGAGCTCACCGCCATCAACCAGTACTTCCTGCACGCCAAGATGCAGGAGAACTGGGGCTATACCCGGCTCGCCCGGCACACCCGGTACGAGTCGATCGACGAGATGCGGCACGCCGAGCGGCTGACCGACCGCATCCTGTTCCTGGAGGGCCTGCCCAACTACCAGAAGCTCAACACCCTGCGCATCGGCCAGACGGTCGTCGAGCAGCTGCGCGCCGACCTGCAGATCGAGCTGGAGGCCGTGGCGCGGCTGCGGCCCGGCATCGAGCTGATGCGCTCGCGCGGCGATGTGACCTCCGCCCGGATCTTCGAGGAGATCCTCGCCGACGAGGAGGAGCACATCGACTACCTGGAGACCGAACTGGCCCTCGTCGAGTCGCTCGGCGAGCAGAACTACCTGCTGCGGCTGACCGACGCGCCCGGCGAGGACACGCCCAGCCCGAACTGACCGCCCCCTACCAGGCCGCCCAGGGGACCGTCTCGGCACCGTCCCCGGGCGCCCCGCCCCGTGGCACCCCCCTTGCGGCTTGTGCCGCGTCGCGGTCAGGTGTGCGGCCCGGAGGGACGGGAGCCGTTGGCGGACATGCGGCGCAGCACGTAGGGCTGGATGATGCCCAGGCCGCGGACCGGACGCCGGACGATCCGGGTGGTCTGGAAGGCCGGCACGTCCCGCAGCTCCGCCGCCAGCTCGGCGTCGATCACCACGGTGCCGGGTCGGGCCAGCGAGGTCAGCCGGGCGGCGCGGTTGACGGTGGTGCCGAACACGTCGCCCATCAGCGGCAGCACCGGCCCGAAGGCCACCCCCACCCGCACGTCCGGCACCTCGGTCTCGTCCTTGACGGCGGCGGCGATGCTGAGCGCGATCTCGGCCCCGACGGCCGGGTCCTCGGCGCAGAACAGCACCTCGTCGCCCAGCGTCTTGACCAGCCGCCCCCCGCAGGAGGCGACGATGTCGGAGGCGGTCTCCTCGAACCGCTCGACCACCCGGGCCAGCTCCAGCTCCTCCAGCTCCCGGCTGACCTGGGTGAAGGACACCATGTCGGCGAAGCCGACGGTGATGGGGCTGCGGGCGGCGGGCGCGTCCGGGTCGGACTCGCGGCCGTCGCGGGTGGCGGCCGAGGCCAGCGCCCGGGTCCCGGCGGCGGCCAGCTGCCGCCGCCAGGCGTGCACGACCAGCGGCTCGAAGTCGTCGAGGTACTTGTCGGCGATCTCGACGATCGACCGGATCGCCTCGGCCGACGGCGCCTCGCCGGGGTCGGCCCCCCGCAGCATGCTGGTCAGCAGGTTGATCTGCCATTCGGCCAGCCGCGCCATGGTCTGCCCGAAGGCGCGCACCATGCGCACGACCGAGTCCTCGTCCAGCACCCCCTCGTCCATCAGCCGCCGCAGCCTGGTCAGCGCGGCGACGTCGCCCTCGGTGTAGGCCACGGCCTCGTCCGGCATCGAGGGGTAGCCGAAGGCCTTCCACACCCGCCCGGAGAACTCGCGGGTGACGCCGGACAGCCGCACGGCGTCGACGCGGGTGTAGCGCAGCCGCCCGCCGAGCAGGAGCTCTTCGACCTCCTTGGGGTCGGGCAGCCCGGGGTCGGGCGGCTCATCCGGCAACCCAGCAGACATCTCCCTAGCCCTCCGCCTGCCGGCGACGTCGCAGGACGTCAGCGGCGGTCCGTGGTGCGCTTACGGTACGCCTCCTCCGCGCAATATCGTGGCAGACCGGTTCCGGGAAGGGGCCATCGGTCCGGCAAAGACCTGGCTTGTCCGCTTCATTGCCATTCCTGGGAAGTCGGGGGAAATGTCACCGAACGTGGACCACATCCCCGGCGCTGACCACCCGGTCCCCGCCGTCGGCGGCGACCACCAGGCACCCGGCCGCGTCCACGTCCCGGACGGTCCCGGTCAGCACCTCCTCGCCCGGCAGCATGACCCGGACCGGCCGCCCCAGCGTGGCGCACAGCCGCTTGTAGGCGGTGCGCAGGCCGCTGCGCTCGGGGTCGCCGTCCAGCGCGTGCCAGTCGCGGTACCAGCCCTCGAACTCGCGCAGGACCGCGCGCAGCAGCGGCGCCCGGTCGCGGAACGGGGCCCCCTCGATCAGCAGCGACGTCGCGGTGGGCACCGGCAGCTCGTCCTCGCGCAGGCCGACGTTCAGCCCGACGCCGACGATCAGCGCGTCGTCCACCTTCTCCACCAGGATCCCGGCCAGCTTGCGCTCCCCGACCAGCAGGTCGTTGGGCCACTTGAGGCGCACGTCCACCGGCTGCTCGGCGGCCGCGTCCGACTCGCCGCCGTCGATCCGCTGCCCGGCGGGGGGCGTCCAGGCGGTCATGTGCCGCACCGCCGTCGCCACCGCCACCCCCGTCAGCAGCGGCACCCAGCCCAGCCGCGCCGCCCCGACCCGCGGACGCAGCAGCAGCGAGAACATCAGCCCCGAACGCGGCGGCGCCGACCACGGCCGGCCCAGCCTGCCGCGCCCGGCCGTCTGCATCTCGGTGACCAGGACGGTGCCCTCCGGCGCGCCCTCCCGCGCCCGCGCGGCCAGATCGGCGTTGGTGGACCCGGTCTCGGGGACGACCCGCACGCCCGTCCACAGCGCGCCCGGCCGCACCAGCAGCCGGCGCAGCGCCGCCTCGTGCAGCGGCGGCCTGCCGAGGTCGCTGTACGGTGACTCGCTCACCACTCCATCCAACCGCAACCCCGCGATCGCCAGGAGGGGGCGGGGATCTTAGAGTGCTCGCGTGGACGGAGTGACGTTGCGGCGGGACGAGACGAACCCGCACGTGGCCGAGATCATGCTCGACCGGCCGGAGGCCCTGAACGCCATCTCCACGGCGCTGGCGCGGCGCCTGGCCCAGGTGTGCGCCGAGGTGGCGGCCGACTCGTCGGTGCGCGCGGTGGTGCTGAGCGCCGCCGGGGAGAAGGCGTTCTGCGTGGGCGCCGACCTCAAGGAGCGCAACGGCATGACCGACGACCAGCTGCTGGCGCAGCGGCCGGTGCTGCGCGCGGCGTTCCGCGGCGTGCTCGACATGCCGCAGCCCGTGGTGGCGGCCGTGCACGGGTACGCGCTCGGCGGCGGCTGCGAGTTCGTCCTGTCGTGCGACCTGATCGTGGCCGACGAGACCGCGGTGTTCGGGCTGCCCGAGGTGACCGTCGGACTGGTCCCCGGGGGCGGCGGCACCCAGCTGGCGGTGCGCCGCCTGGGGGCGGGACGCGCCGCCGACCTGGTGCTGACCGGACGCCGCCTGGGCATCGACGAGGCCGAAGCCTACGGCCTGGTGGACCGGCGCGTCCCGGCGGGCTCGGCCCGGCAGGAGGCGCTGGCGATCGCCGCGACGATCGCGGCGAACTCCCCGACGGCGGTGCGGGCGGCCAAGCGCGCCATGCGGCTCGGCAGCGGCGTCGGCCTGGAGGCCGGGCTGGACATCGAGGAGAACGCCTGGCGGTCGGTGGCCTTCTCCCCCGACCGCCGTGAGGGCATCGCCGCGTTCAACGAAAAGCGCAAGCCGAACTGGCCCAGCTGACCCCCGGGGGGCGTCGCCCCCGGGGGCCTTCGGCCTCAGCCGGTGTTCTGCAGGCCCGCGGCCACGCCGTTGACCGACAGCAGCAGCAGTTCCTCCAGGCGGGCGCGCTCGGCGTCGTCCTCGACGCCGTCGCGCAACGCCTTGAGGGCGCGCAGCTGCAGGTGGGACAGCGCGTCCACGTACGGGTTGCGCAGCTCGACCGCGCGCGACAGCACCCGCCGGTTCGCCAGCAGCCGCTCGTGCTCGGTGACCGCCAGCACCAGCGACCGGGTCCGGTCGTATTCGGCCAGCACCGTCTCGGTCAGGTCGGGCCGGCCGCCCAGCGCCAGATACCGCTCGGCGATGGCGCGGTCGGTCTTGGCCAGGCTCATCTCGGCGTTGTCGATGAGCGAGGCGAACAGCGGCCAGGACCGGTACGCCTCCCGCAGCTCGTCCAGGTGCCGCCCGTTGTCGGACACGGCCGCCAGCCCGCTGCCCAGGCCGTACCAGCCGGGCAGGTTGACGCGGGTCTGCGTCCAGGCGAACACCCACGGGATGGCCCGCAGGTCCTCCAGGCCCCGGGCCGCCTTGCGGCGCGCCGGACGCGACCCGATGCGCAGCTCGGCGATCTCCTCCAGCGGGCTGACCCGGCCGAACCACACGGCGAACCCGTCGGTCTCGATCAGCCCCCGGAACGCCGCGCGCGCCGCGTCGCTGATCTTGTCGGCCAGCGGGCGGAACCGGGCGGCGGCGGCGCGGGCGCGCTCCTGCACCGCGTCGGTGGACGCCAGCAGCACCGCGTTGGTGACCTGCTCGATGTGCCGGCGGGCGATCTGCGGATGCCCGTACCGGGCGAAGATGACCTCGCCCTGCTCGGTGACCTTGAAGCCGCCGGCGACCGATCCGGGCGCCTGCGCCAGGATCGCGCGTCCGGCCGGGCCGCCGCCGCGGCCCAGCGACCCGCCGCGGCCGTGGAACAGCGTCAGCCGCACGTCGTTGCGGGCCGCCCACGCCACCAGGGCCTCCTGCGCGTCGTACAGCCGCAGCGTGGCGGTGGTGGGGCCGAGCTGCTTGGCCGAGTCGGAGTAGCCGAGCATCACCTCCAGGCGGCGGCCGGTCTGCTCCAGCCGGGCCCGCACGGCGGGGATCTGCAGCATCCCGTCCAGCACGGCCGGGGCGCGCTCCAGGTCCTCGCCGGTCTCGAACAGCGGGATGACGTCCAGCACCGGCGGGGTGTCCAGGGACGCGGCCAGCTCGTGCACGGCGGAGATGTCGGCGGCCGAACGGGTGAACGACACGATGTAGCGGTGGCAGGCCCGGACCCCGAAGCGGCTCTGGATCCACGCCACGACCCGCAGCGTGTCGAGCACCTCCTCGGTCATCTCGCTCAGCGGGCCGCCCGCACGGACCTCGGCCAGCGCCCGCTCGTGCACCTCCGAGTGCTGGCGGATCTCCAGCTCGGCAAGGTGGAAGCCGAACGTCTCGACCTGCCACACCAGGTCCTGGACGCGGCCGTAGGCCTGGCGCACCGCGCCCGCCGCGGCCAGCGAGTCCTGCACGACGCGCAGGTCGTCCAGCAGCTCCTCGGGCGAGCCGTAGGCCAGGTCGGCGTCCCGTTCGCGGGTGGCGGCCAGGCGTTCGGCCGCGTACAGCAGCAGCTGCCGGTGCGGCTCGTCCGGCGACCGCTTGGCGATCTCGGCGAACCGGCCGGGGTGGGCGGTGCGCGCGGCGGCCAGCCGGTCGCGCAGCGCCGCCGACGGCGGGGTGGTGGAGGCGTGGACGGTCAGCTCGCGGCCGATCCGGGCGCAGGTGTTCTCCAGCGCGCGCAGCACGTGCTCGGACTGGATCGCGATCGCGTCCCGGGTGACCCGCGCCGTCACGTACGGGTTGCCGTCGCGGTCGCCGCCGATCCAGCTGCCGAAGCGCAGGTAGGGGCGGGCCAGCGGGGGCCGGGCGCCGGTCGCGGGGTCGAGCGCGGCGTCCAGCGTGCGGTACACGCGCGGCACCACCCGGTAGATCGTCTCGTCGAACGCGGCCATCGCGGTGCGGACCTCGTCCAGCGGGTCCATCTGGGTGCGGCGGCGCAGCGCGGTGCGCCACAGCAGATCGACCTCCTCGCGCAGCCGCCGCTCCAGGTCGGCGCGGTCGCCCGCGCCCGGTTCGGCGTTCAGCGCCGTCAGCAGGTCGCTGATGCGCTGGATCGCGGTGACCACGGCGCGGCGGCGCGCCTCGGTCGGGTGGGCGGTGAAGACCGGCCGGAACTCAAGGTCGTCCAGCACGGCCGGCCGCCGGCCGTCCGGGCCGCCGGCGATCTCCTCGACCGCCGCGGCGATCGAGCCGGGCACCGGGGCGTCCCCGCCGGTGTCGCGCTCGCGCAGGGTGCGGATGCGATGGTGCTCCTCGGCCAGATTGGTCAGGTGGAAGTAGACGGTGAACGCGCGGGCGACCTGCTCGGCCCGTTCCAGGGACCAGCCGTCGACCAGCGCGGCCACCTCGTCGATGCCGACCTCGCCGCGGCGCGCGCCGATCACCGCGTGCCGCAGCCGCTCGACGTCGTCCAGCAGCTCCCGGCCGCCGTACTCGACCAGGCTGTCGCCCAGCATCGAGCCGAGCAGCCGCACGTCCCGGCGCAGCGGCTCGGGCATGTCCTGACGGAGGGTGTCCCGCGTGTTCGTAGCCACGTCGCCCAGCGTAATGAGCGGGCCGCGGCCCGCTCGTCACCAGGGCGTTCGTTACCAGTGCGGACAGGGCGGACGGCCGCGCGGGCCGGCGCGGCGGCGGCGCGCGGCGGGCGGGCGCCCCGCCCGAATCCGGGATCCGGCGGCCGGTTAGTCTGACCCGCATGGCGATGGAAGCTCCGGAACCAGCGGTCGACATCGACATCCACACGACCGCCGGGAAGATCGCGGACCTGGAACGCCGCCGTTACGAGGCGGTGCACGCGGGGTCGCAGCGTGCGGTCGAGAAGCAGCACGCCAAGGGCAAGATGACCGCGCGCGAGCGGATCGACGCGCTGCTGGACCCGGGCTCGTTCGTGGAGTTCGACGAGCTGGCCCGGCACCGCTCCACCAACTTCGGGATGGAGAAGAGCCGCCCCTACGGCGACGGCGTGGTCACCGGCTACGGCACCATCGACGGCCGGCACGTGGCGGTCTTCAGCCAGGACTTCACCGTCGCGGGCGGCTCCCTGGGCGAGGTGTTCGGCGAGAAGATCACCAAGGTGATGGACCACGCGCTGAAGACCGGCTGCCCGGTGATCGGCATCAACGACTCCGGCGGGGCGCGCATCCAGGAGGGCGTGGTCGCGCTCGGCCTGTACGCCGAGATCTTCAAGCGCAACGTGCACGCCTCCGGGGTGATCCCGCAGATCTCGCTGGTCATGGGGCCGTGCGCGGGCGGCGCGGTGTACTCCCCGGCGATCACCGACTTCATCGTCATGGTCGACAAGACCTCGCACATGTTCATCACCGGGCCGGACGTCATCAAGACGGTCACCGGCGAGGAGGTGACGTTCGAGGAGCTCGGCGGCGCGCACACGCACAACACCCGTTCGGGCGTGGCGCACTACCAGGCGTCCGACGAGGAGGACGCCTTCGAGTACGTCAAGGCGCTGCTGTCGTACCTGCCGTCCAACAACCTGTCGGACCCGCCGGTGTTCGAGGCGCCGGACGACGCCGACGAGACCGACCCCGAGCTGGACACGCTGATCCCCGACTCGCCCAACCAGCCCTACGACATGCACACCGTCATCGAGCACGTGCTCGACGACGGCGACTTCCTGGAGGTGCACGCCCAGTTCGCGCCCAACATCATCGTCGGGTTCGGGCGCGTGGAGGGCCGCGCGGTGGGCGTGGTGGCCAACCAGCCGATGCAGTTCGCCGGGACGCTGGACATCCACGCCTCGGAGAAGGCGGCCCGGTTCGTGCGCACCTGCGACGCGTTCAACGTGCCGGTGCTGACGTTCGTGGACGTGCCCGGCTTCCTGCCCGGCACCGACCAGGAGTGGAACGGCATCATCCGGCGCGGCGCCAAGCTGCTGTACGCCTACGCCGAGGCCACCGTCCCGCTGGTCACCGTGATCACCCGCAAGGCGTACGGCGGCGCCTACGACGTCATGGGCTCCAAGCACCTGGGCGCCGACATCAACCTGGCCTGGCCGACCGCGCAGATCGCGGTGATGGGCGCGCAGGGCGCGGTGAACATCCTGTACCGGCGCGAGCTGGCCGCCGCCGAGGACCCGGAGGCGCGCCGCGCCGAGCTGATCACCGAGTACGAGGACACGCTGGCCAACCCCTACATCGCCGCCGAGCGCGGCTATGTGGACGCGGTGATCAAGCCGTCCGAGACCCGGCCGTACGTGATCAAGGCGCTGCGGGCGCTGCGCGACAAGCGCCGGACGCTGCCGCCGAAGAAGCACGGCAACATCCCGCTGTGATCTCATTGGGCTGAGGGGGTCCTTCGGAGAAAGGTGCGGCCGATGGCCGAGAACAAGCCGTTCCTTCAGGTGGTGCGGGGGGACGCGGCGCCCGAGGAGGTCGCGGCGCTAGTCGCCGTGCTCACCGCGCGGGCCCGCGCCGCGGCCGCGGCGGCGGCGGCGCGGCGGCCGCGGGG
>NZ_BAABDO010000044.1:0-46962 GCF_039539665.1 Actinomadura keratinilytica | reverse complement strand
GCGGCCGCGCGCTGCCCCCGGCGCCGCCCGCCGCGCCGGAGCGGACCCGGCGCCCGGAGATCCGCGTCGCCGACACCGAGCCGCTCGACGCGCCCGCCGCGGCGATCCCCGACGGCCCGGTCAACCGGCCCGGCGTCACCGCCGCCGTCGTCGCCTCCCCGGCCGTCGCGCTCGCGCTGCGGTACGAATGGCGGCAGCTGGACGGCTTCCGCCCCGGCACCGGCGACTGGCGCGACGTCTTCGCGGCCGAACGCCCCGACCTGCTGCTCGTCGAGTCGGCCGCGACCGGGCCGCCGGCCGAGGAGATGGCCGCGTGGTGCCGCGAGCACCGCGTGCCCACCGTCTACTGGGACACCGGCGACGGCCCGCCCGACCGCGCCGCCCTGTTCGACCACGTCTTCGCCGTCGACCGGGCCACCGCCGCGCGGCATCCGAACGGCGCGCGCCTGCTGCCCTTCGCGGCGCAGCCGCGGCTGCACAACCCCGTCCGCGTCCCCGGCCAGGGGCGCTACCCGCTGCTGTACGAGGGCGACTACGACGAGGACGACGAACCGCTCCTGGCCCCCGCCCCCAGGCTCGGCGCGCACTTCCGCGGGAACGGCTTCCCCCACAAGTACCGGCAGCGCATCGTCGAGCCCCTGCCGTACGAGAAGTCGCTGACGGCCCGCAAGCACTACCAGGTCCTGCTGGCCGCGGACGGGCGGCAGCCCTACGAGGCGGCCGCCGCGGGCATCCCGGTCGTACTGCGGCGGGAGGCGCCCGGGTTCGGCCCCGCGGTCGCGGACGCCGACGAGGGGCGGACCGTGCTGCGCGCGCTGCTCGCCGCTCCCGAACTGCGCGACCGGCAGGCCCATCTGGCGCTGCGCGAGGTCCTCGCCGCGCACACCTACCGGCACCGTGTCGGCGCCCTCCTGGAAGCGGTCGGCCTGCGCGACCCCGCCCCCCTGGTGCCGCCGCCCGTCTCGCTGGTGCTGTCGACGAACCGCCCCGGCCGGATCGACCACGCCATCGCGCAGGCCGCGCGGCAGACCTGGCGTCCCCTGCAGCTGGTCATCGTGCTGCACGGCCTCGACGAGGAGCCCGCCGCCGTCGAGAAGCGGGCCCGCGAGGCCGGGCTCGACGACGTCGCGGTGCTGGCCGCCGACCGGTCGCTGCCGCTCGGCGCCTGCCTGAACCTCGGCCTGGACGCGGCCGGCGGCGCCTACATCGGCAAGATCGACGACGACGAGCTGTACGGCCCGCACTACGTCGCCGACCTGGTCGCCGCGTTCTCCTACGCCGACGCGGGCGTGGTCGGCAAGCTCGCCCACTACGCCTACCTGGAGTCCGCGGGCGCCACGGTGCTGCGCTGGCCCGACCGCGAGCACCGCCACGTCGACCACCTGCGCGGCGGCGCCCTGCTGGCCGAGGCCGACCTGCTGCGGACCTACCGGTTCGCCGACCTGCCGCGCGGCGAGGACACCGACCTGTTCCGGCGGCTGCGCGGCGACGGCGTCCGGCTGTACGCGGCCGACCGGTACTCGTTCGTCACCATCCGGCACGCCGACCCGGCCAGGCACACCTGGCGGCCCGACGACCGGCGCCTGCTGGCCAACGGCCGCGTCGCCTTCTACGGTTTCGCCGAAGAGCACGTCCTGTTCTAGCCCCGGACGCCGGCAACGCGACGGCGCCGCCGCGAACAGGTGCCGGGTGCCCGTCGGAACGTCGCCGGCTGCCGCATCCGTCCCGGACCGGGGGCGGCGGCGCGTCGCGGTTCGCCCGCCGCTCCGGACGGCGCTTCCCGTCCGGAGCGGCGGGCCGGAGCCGCGGGGGTCAGCGCAGCTCGCGCTTGAGGATCTTGCCGGTGGCGGTCATGGGCAGCTCGTCGCGGAACTCCACGATGCGCGGGTACTTGTAGGAGGCGAACTGCTCCTTGCCCCAGGCGACCAGCTCCTCCTCGGTGATCGTGGCGTCCGGGGTGCGGATCACGTACGCCTTGATCTCCTCGCCGTGGCTGTCGTGCGGCACGCCCACCACCGCGGCCAGCGAGACCTGCGGGTGGGTCATCAGGACCTCCTCGATCTCCCGCGGGTACACGTTGAAGCCACCGCGGATGATCATGTCCTTGGAGCGGTCGACGATGAAGTAGAAGCCGTCCTCGTCGCGGCGGGCGATGTCGCCGGTGCGGAACCAGCCGTCCCGGATCGCCTCCGCGGTCGCCTCGGGCCGGCCGTAGTAGCCCTTCATGACGTTGTGGCCGCGCACGGCGATCTCGCCCGGCCCCTCGCCCTCGACCGTCTTCCAGTCGTCGTCGATCAGCTTCATCTCCACGCCCCAGATGGGGGTGCCGATCGAACCGGGCTTCAGGCCGACGTCGGCCTGGTTGAACGAGGCCACCGGCGAGGTCTCCGACAGCCCGTAGCCCTCGAGGACCTTGACGCCGAACTTGGCCTCGAAGCCCTTGAGCACCTCCAGCGGCAGCGACGCCCCGCCCGACACGCAGGTGTGCAGGTGCCGCGCCACGTCCTCGGGCGGCACCGTGCCCTGGTCGGACAGCAGCGCCCAGTACATCGTCGGGACGCCCGCGAAGATGGTGACCTTCTCCTTGGCCATCAGCCGCAGCGCCTCGGCGGGCTCGAACCGGGGCTGCAGCACCAGCGTGGCACGGCGCCGGATGCCCACGTTCATCACGCACGACTGCCCGAAGGCGTGGAACATCGGCAGCGTCACCAGCGACACGTCGTGGTCGGTGCGGTTGAACATGGTGTCCGACACGAACGCGTTCATCAGCATGTTCAGGTGCGACAGCTCGGCGCCCTTGGGCTGCCCGGTGGTGCCGCTGGTGTAGAGGATCACCGCGGTGTCCTCGGCGGACGTCGGCGCGGGCTCGCAGGTGCCCGGCTGCGCCCCGACCGCCGGCCAGAACAGCTCGGCGTCCTCGTACGGCGACTCGGCGGCCCCCGGGTCGGTGGTCATGAGGAACAGGTGCTCGCACCCGGCGGCCTGCTGGAACCCGGCGTGGTTCATCTCGCCGAGCGGCAGTTCGGGCGTGCCCTCGAACGCGAACAGCGCCTTGGCGTCGGAGTCGTCGAGGTGGTAGGCGATCTCCCGCGGCTTGAGCAGCACGTTCAGCGGGACGACCGCCGCACCGGCCTTGAGGATGCCGAAGTACACCATCGGGAAGTACGGCACGTTCGGACACGACAGCGCGACCTTGTCGCCCGGGCCGATGCCGCGTGCGCGCAGCAGGTTCGCCACCTGGTTGGCGATGGTGTCGATCGTCGCGTACGACAGCCGCATGTCGCCGAACACGACGGCGTCGCGGTCGGGCGACTTGCGGGCGGCGTCCTCCAGCAGGACCGAGAGGTTCAGCATGGCACTCCTCAGTGCGGGGCGTCACCGAGCGGTTGTTACCGGCGAGTCCAAGAACCGGTAGCGCCCATCCTGCTGGATGGCGCCCCGTCCGCGCACCCCTCTGACGAGCCCTTTTTCTGCGTTCCGGCAAATGTGACCGGGCGGTTATCTGACGGGCCGGCCGGGGCGCGGCGGCGGGCGGCCCGCCGGAGAGGGGACGGCGGGCCGCCGCAGTGGGTGGAGGCCGGTCGGATCAGCCGAAGTCGACGTCGGCGCACTGGTAGAAGGCGTTGCCCGTGTCGGCGATGTCCCAGACGGCCAGGATGAGGTGGCGGCCGGACCTGGCGGGCAGGGTGCCGGTGTGCGACACGGTCGACGGGGGCCGCGCGCCGCCGTAGTTCTGCTGCAGGAACGGCGTCGGATCCAGGGCGGACCGGGTGAGCGGCTGCGCCGGGTTCCAGCCTTGGCGGGTGATGAAGTAGCGGAACGAGGTGGTGGCGTGCGCGGCGGTGAGGGTCCAGGCGAAGGTGAACGACTGGCCGGAGGCGACCCGGGTGGCGGGCCACCGGCCGCCGCGCGGGTCGTCCAGCGGCGCCCAGCGGCTGTCGCCGCCGGCGCAGATCGTGCCGTCCGCGGGCCCCATCTGGGGGAAGCCCTTGGGGCCCTCGACGCTCTGCGGCTCCCACTGGATGGGGCCGCAGTTCTGGACGGTGCCCTGCTTGCAGTGCAGGGCGCGGCTGACGGGGGAGGTGGTGTAGCCGTGCGCGAACGCGGGGGCGGCGCCGACCAAGGGCAGGCCGACGGCGACGGCCGCGGCGACGGCGAGGGCGCTCTTGCGGGGCATGCGCATTCCTCCTGGCGGGGTGGGAGAGCGGCACGGTATTAATAGGAAACCTTCCTATTGATTTGGAAGGGTAACGGCCGCCGCCGCCCCGTCAAGACCCAAATCGCCCGCCCCGCCGCGCCCGGGTCCGCCGTCCGCGCGCGGCCGCCGGGGCGAAGAGAGGCTCCGGTTCGCGGTCGGGGACGTGCTCGCCGCCGGTGCCGCCGGCATCGCGGTGGCCGCGGTCATCCGGGTGCGTGCATCGGTGCTGGACAGGACGCTCGGCCGGTTCGCCGCCGCCGCGGCGCTGCGCGCCCGGGCGGGGGCGCGGGGACACTGGCGGCCAGTGTCCGCCTGCGCCCCCGCCCGGCCTTGCCTCTGCGCTAGTCTTGGTATATGCGGACAGGAAGGCTGCTTCTCAGCCGGCCGCGCTGACAGGCGAACCAGTCGGCGCGGCGACCCCTCCATTGCGAGGGGTCGTTTCGTGTCTGTCCTCCGGCGAGGGCGCCGGGGCCGGCGAGCGTCTCCCGGAACCGGCGGCGCACCGGCCCAGGCCCCGCGGCGAGAGCCGTTCGGTACCAACAGGACCAGTGGAGTAGCGACCGTGAGCAGCGACGACACCTCCCCAGCCACACAGGAGGGTTCAGGGGGGCCCGCCTCCCTGAACGACGGGTACGACCCCCGGGCCGTTCAGCAGAAGTGGCAGGCCCGCTGGGCGGAGCTCAGCCCGTTCAAGGCGGTCGAGGAGGACGACGGCCGCGAGCGCCGCTACGCGCTGGACATGTTCCCATACCCCTCGGGTGACCTCCACATGGGGCACGCCGAGGCGTACGCCATCGGCGACGTGGCCGCCCGCTACTGGACGCAGCGCGGCTACAACGTCCTGCACCCCATGGGCTGGGACTCCTTCGGTCTGCCCGCCGAGAACGCCGCGATCAAGCACAACGCGGACCCGGTGAAGTGGACCTACGACAACATCGCCACCCAGGAGGCGTCGTTCCGCCGGTACGCCCCGTCCTTCGACTGGTCGCGGCGGCTGCACACCTCCGACCCCGAGTACTACCGGTGGACGCAGTGGCTGTTCCTGCGCTTCTACGAGCGCGGGCTGGCCTACCGGCGCGGCGGCCGGGTCAACTGGTGCCCCAAGGACCAGACCGTGCTGGCCAACGAGCAGGTCATCGGCGGCCACTGCGAGCGCTGCGGCACGCTGGTCGAGCGGCGCGTGCTGACCCAGTGGTACTTCAAGATCACCGATTACGCGGACCGGCTGCTGGACGACATGGCCGCCCTGGAGGGCAAGTGGCCCGACCGGGTGCTGCTGATGCAGCGCAACTGGATCGGCCGCTCCACCGGCGCCGACGTCGACTTCGTCATCGAGGGCCGCGAAGAGCCGGTCACCGTCTACACCACCCGCCCCGACACCCTGTACGGGGCCACCTTCATGGTGGTGGCCGCCGACGCCGACCTGGCCGAGGAGATCTGCGCCCCCGAGCAGCGCGCCGCGTTCGAGGCCTACCGCGAGCAGGTCTCCCACGAGAGCGAGATCGAGCGGCTGTCCACCGAGCGCGAGAAGACCGGCGTTTTCCTGGGCCGGTACGCGATCAACCCGGTCAACGGCGAGCGCATCCCGATCTGGGCGTCCGACTACGTGCTGGCCGAGTACGGGCACGGCGCGATCATGGCCGTCCCCGCGCACGACCAGCGCGACCTGGACTTCGCGCTGAAGTTCGGGCTGCCGGTGCGCGTGGTGGTGGAGACCGGGCAGCCCGACCCGGCCGAGAGCGGCGTGGCCGCCGCGGGCGACGGCCGCATCGTCAACTCCGGCCCCATCGACGGGCTGAACAAGGCCGACGCGATCAAGCGGATCATCGAGATCCTGGAGGAGAAGGGCCTGGGCAAGGCCGCGGTCAACTTCCGGCTGCGCGACTGGCTGGTGTCCCGGCAGCGGTTCTGGGGCTGCCCGATCCCGATCGTGCACTGCCCGTCCTGCGGCGAGGTCCCGGTGCCGGACGACCAGCTGCCGGTGCGGCTGCCCGACGACCTGCGCGGCGCCGACCTGCGGCCCAAGGGCACCTCGCCGCTGGCCGCCGCCGAGAACTGGGTCAACGTGGACTGCCCCAGGTGCGGCGGCGCGGCCAAGCGCGACAGCGACACCATGGACACCTTCGTCGACTCGTCCTGGTACTACTTCCGGTACTGCTCGCCGGACTACGAGGACGGGCCGTTCGACGTCGAGAAGGTCCGCAAGTGGATGCCGGTCGACCAGTACACCGGCGGCGTCGAGCACGCCATCCTGCACCTGCTGTACAGCCGGTTCTTCACCAAGGTGCTGTACGACCTGGGCATGGTCGACTTCACCGAGCCGTTCACCCGGCTGGTCAACCAGGGCCAGGTGATCCTCAACGGCAAGGCGATGTCCAAGTCGCTGGGCAACATGGTCGACCTGGGCGAGCAGATCGAGCAGTGGGGCGTCGACGTGGTGCGCCTGGCGATGCTGTTCTCCGGGCCGCCCGAGGACGACATCGACTGGGCCGACGTGTCCCAGCCCGGCATGGTCAAGTTCCTGGCGCGCGTGCACCGCATCGCCACCGAGGTGGCCTCCGCCCCCGGTACCGACCCTGCGGGCGGCTCGGTGGACCTGCGGCGCGTCACCCACCGCACCATCGACGAGGCCACCACGCTGATCGAGCAGCACCGCTACAACGTGGCGATCGCCCGGCTGATGACGCTGGTCAGCGCCACCCGCCGCGCCATCGACGAGGGCCCCGGCCCCGCCGACCCGGCCGTGCGGGAGGCCGCCGAGACGATCGCGGTGCTGCTGTCGCTGTTCGCCCCCTACACCGCCGAGGAGGCGTGGGAGCGGCTGGGCCGCGAGCCGTCGGTGGCGACCGCGGGCTGGCCGCAGGCCGACCCGTCCCTGCTGGTGCGCGAGTCGGTGACCTGCGTGGTGCAGGTCGCGGGCAAGGTCCGCGACCGCCTGGAGGTGCCGCCCGACATCGCCGAGGACGAGCTGGAGCGGCTGGCGCTGGCCTCCGCCAAGGTCAACGAGGCGCTGGCCGGCGCGCGGGTCCAGCGCGTCATCGTCCGCCCGCCCAAGATCGTGAACATCGTCCCGGCCAAGTGAGCACCCTGCACATCCTGCGGCTGCGCTACCGCGGAGCCGAGGAGGAGGCCGCTCCGCACGTGCCCGCCCACGCGGCGTACCTGGACCGCCACCACCGGGCGGGCACGTTCCTGGCCTCGGGGCAGACGGTGCCGTCCGAGCAGGGCGGCGCGATCATCGCGCGCGGGACCGACCGCGCCGAGATCGAAAAGATCGCCGAGAATGACCCGTTCGTCTGCGCGGGCGTGGCCGAATACGACATCATTACAGTCGATGTGGGCCGGATCCATCCGGCTCTGGCGGGACTGGTCGGCGTCGGCCCGTCCCGCGTCCGCGCCCCGGGAGAACCGCCCGGCTGACGCGGCGCATCGGCCGCGCAGCCCGCGGTCCAGGCACCGGCGGGCCCGAATCCGAGCCTGACGGCCGCGAGCGGAGATCCACCGCCGCGGCCGTATCTCGGCGTGGCCTGGCGGGCGCGCCTGGGCGCGGGCGCCGAGCGGCGGTCGTGGACGAGCTGGAACTGGAATGGGTGGAGACGAGTGCGTCCGCACGCGGTTGTCGAGGTGACGCCCCCCGCGTCGAATGCGGGGCGCACGCGAACGCCCGCCACCGCCCTGGGGGCCGGTGACGGGCGCGCGGGAGTGACCTGGCCGCGCCGGGCCGGGACGTCACATCTTGCGCAGCACGGCGACGACGCGGCCCAGGATCGACGCCTCGTCGCCGGGGATCGGCTCGTAGGCCGGGTTCTGGGGGACCAGCCAGATGTGGCCGTCGCGGCGCTTGAAGGTCTTGACGGTGGCCTCGCCGTCGATCATCGCGGCGACGATGTCGCCCTGCTCGGCCACCGGCTGCTGGCGCACCACCACCCAGTCGCCGTCGGCGATCGCCGCGTCGATCATCGAGTCGCCGGTGACCTTCAGCAGGAAGTGGGTGCCCTCGCCGACCAGCTGCTTGGGCAGGGTGAACACGTCCTCCACGGCCTCCTCGGCCAGGATCGGACCGCCGGCGGCGATCCGTCCCACCAGCGGCACGTAGGCGGGGGCGGGGCGCGGCGCGGTGTCCTGCCCGGCACCGGGCGCGTCGGGGGTGTCGGTGTCGGTGCGCACCGGCGTGGCGCCCGGGACCCGCACCTCGACGGCGCGCGGCCGGTTGGGGTCGCGGCGCAGGTATCCCTTGCGCTGCAGCGCGCGCAGCTGGTGCGACACGCTGGAGGTGCTGGTCAGGCCGACGGCCTCGCCGATCTCGCGCATCGACGGCGGGTAGCCGCGGCGCTGCACCGAGTCGCGGATCACCTCCAGCACCATGCGCTGCCGCTGGGTCAGACCCGCCTCGTCCATGGGGCCGTCGGGCAGCTCCCGGACCTTGGTCATTGTTCGTCGCCTCCCGACGCTCGCTCTGTCACTCCTCGCCGAACGTTATCGCGTCCGGCTGCAATGATCAAACAATTGTTCGAAGAATGTACTCGCGTTTCTCGGGGGGCTGCGGTACAACATCGTACAGACGTTCGATCGAATATTCATTCGAAGATCGGCTGTCGGTCACGAAGGGGACCGAGATGGCGGGTTCGCTCCACCCACACTGCATAACGGCCGAAGCTCCGGCCCTCACCACGCATGTCCGCCCCGCGCCGCCCCTGGGGGCTCCGGCGGAGGGCGCGTGGGACGAGTTGCGGCTGACCAGACGCGGCCGCATCGTGATGATCGGCCTGCTGGCGGTGCCGCTCCTGGTCGTGCTGTGGCTGACCGCGACGGCCCGCGCCGGCGCCGGCGGCCCCGACGCCTCCGACCCGAGCGTCCGCCCGGGCAAGACGGTCGTCGTCGGCCACGGCGACTCACTGTGGACGATCGCCCGGCGCGAGCGCCCCCGCGACGACACCCAGCTGCTGGTCCGCCGCATCATGGACCTCAACAACCTGTCCACCACGATCGTCCGCCCGGGCCAGCGCCTGCGCCTCCCCGCCCACGACTGACCCCCGGCTTCACGCCGTCGCGCTTCCGCAGCGGCCTCCAAGCCCACGCTCGCCGAGCCGGAGGCGGCACCTGCCCTGCCGACGCGGCGATGACCGAAGGCTCGGCCCCCGGCGCCCCGGGGACCGAGCCGCCGACCGGGAGCGGGACACCCTGACGGCGGAAAGTCCGAGTCCGGCGGGGATCCGCCAGCCCGCCCGGCGGCTAGAGCACCGGCACATAACAGGTACGCGAACAACGCCCATCCGGGCGTTTCGGCTCCGTCACGCACCGCAGAGCCCAAGACCGGCCGCTTGCCAAGGCACCAGAACATGCGCCGACGAGTGCACCTGCAAGACAGCTTCAGCGCTGCTTCGGTGACCGGGGCAGTCGAAGGGCCGGACGGCGGGATGCGGGCGATGGCGGTCGCCGGGTGAAGGCGCGAGAGTCCTGGTTGCTGAGATGTGGGCCTGGGGAGACGCCTTCAGGGGGCGGACTGGCTCGGCCGAGCCTTGAGCGGCGATGCGCGTACCTGCGGGTGTCCGGGTGATGTCCGCCGGTTGCCTCCGTCTCGCCTATAGCCGCATTGCCGCTTTGGTGGCTGGGGGAATCGACGGGCTGGGATGGCGTGGTTCGGGCGATTCCGACCGTGACGGGGGAGGTCTGGGCGCGGGATGCAGGGCCCGGGGAGACGCCTTCGGGGCCGGCGGGCTGGCTTGGTCGAGGCTTGGGTGGCGGTGCGCGTACCTGCGGGTGTTCGGGTGATATCTGCCGGGTTGTTTCGGCCTGTTCCATAGCGGCAGCGCCGCTTTGGTGACCGGGGCGGTCGAAGGGCCCGGGGTGGCGTGGTGCGGGTGGTTTCGACCATGAGGGTTGCCGGGGCGGGGCAGGAGGTCTGGTAGCGGGGGTGCGGGGCCTGGGGAGACGCCTTCAGGGTGGCGGGCTGGCTTGGCTGAGGTTGGGGGACCGGTACGGGTATCAAGGCGTGTTTCGAAGTGAGGTGAGCGTCGCCGTGGCATCGCCGCCACGATTCCGACCCACGGGAGCCCAGGCCCGGCAGCGGCGGTCGTCTACCCCCTTCGACCCGGCCGGCTGCAGGGCCCGCCATGCCATGGAGTGCGGCGTCGACCACTTCGAGCGCCACCGGGCCGCGGCCACCCGCTACGACAAGATCTCCGACCGCTACCGAGCCCCCGGTGGTGCGCGCTTGGTGCGGCGAGTGGCGCTGCCGCGTCGACACTAGAGCCGGTTGGTGACGTTGCGGCGTCGGTGGGGCCGGTTGTGTCGGAGACGGGCGGGCGACTGTCGTCCCGGCCCGCTACCGGCGGTGTCACGGAGCCGCACAGGCGGGGACGACCCGGGTGCCAAGATCCGCCGGACAGGCGTGTCTCGACGTCGGTGGAGCCATTCATTGATGGCAGCGGTCTCGAGAGGACGGACCACCGCAGTGCTACGGATCCACCATGATCCACCGGACACAACCTAGGGGGTGTTCGGGTGGTGTCTGCCGGGGTGTTTCGGTCTGGTCCCATAGCCGCAGTGCCGTGTCGGTGGCTGAGGCGGCCGAGAGTTGGGGCGGAGTGACGCGGGCGGTGCCGGTCATGACCGCCGCCGGGTGGGGCCCTTACGGGGGCATCCGAGCCTGGCGGGGGACCTGCCCGGGCGGGGGCCCGGTCCGTTTCGGGTGACGCGGTGTGGGCGGTTCCCGACCACGATGGTGGGCACTTTCGCGGCGGACGAGTGCGAGCCCGGCGAAAAGTGTTTAGGGTGGCGGCTGGCTCAGGCGAGGCTTGGCTGGCGAATGCGCACCAAGGGATGCGCGGGCGACGTCTGCCACCTCGTTTCGGTCTCGTGCGCGGGGCGCAGAGCCGCTTCGGTGGCCGGGTCGGCTCCCGCAGGCACTGGCAGGTGCGACCCGTGCCGGATCGAGACCGAGGCGTGGCAGGGGATGTGCTCGCGTTGCTTCGGCCTGGCTTCCGGCTGCACGATGCTGGGTCGGCCAGTCCCTGCGCTCGTCCACCGCGCAGGCGGCCGTCGGTCGCCTGCGCCGATTCGTTGGCGTGCGGTCGCTCATGCCGCACCCTCCAGCACGCCGGCCGGCTGTAGTGATGTCGCGTTCTCCGGGCACCTACGGGTGGCGTACAGGGTGCGCGGTGACCTCCCGGTGGGGGAGGCCGGAGGGAGGCGCGAGAAGCCTTGTGGCGAAGGGGTTTTGCGTGCTTTGCGGTGGTTTTCGGGGCGCGGTGGAGGCGACACGCCGGGGCTGCGTCAGTGGGCCTGGTGTGACGAGGGTCTACCGCCGGGGGAGGTGATCCAGGTTGCGTTGCACCTTCGGGCGCCCTACGGTTGACCACAACATCTAGTAGTCACACGGGTGTCATTAACCACAAGTTGTGTCTTGTGGGGGACGATTTCTCGTGTGGCTTGATCTGTCAGGGGAGGAGGGAACGCGTGCACTGCCCGTTCTGCCGCAACCCTGACACCAAGGTGATCGACAGCCGCTCCACCGACGACGGATCGGCCATCCGCCGCCGCCGGTCGTGCCCGGAATGCGGCAAGCGGTTCACCACACAGGAGAACGTGCTGCTCATGGTGGCCAAGCGCAGCGGCGTCACCGAGCCGTTCTCCCGGGAGAAGATCATCGCCGGCGTCCGCCGCGCCTGCCAGGGCCGTCCCGTCGATGAGGACGCGCTGGCCAAGCTGGGGCAGCGGGTGGAGGAGGCGATCCGCGCCACGGGGGCGGCCGAAATCCCCTCGCACGAGATCGGACTGGCCATTCTCGGCCCGCTCGGAGAGCTCGACGAGGTCGCCTACCTGCGGTTCGCCTCGGTGTACCGGGGTTTCGAGACGCTGGACGACTTCGCCAGAGAGATCGAGTCACTGCGTACCAAGGCCGGTTCCTCGGGGGAGCCCGGCCGGCCCCTGTGAGGGGCGGGCTTCACGACTGTTGAGAACGTCCGCGGCCGGGAGCAAACGGCCGACGGGCGAGGTTATTCCTGGACAGGGCCCGGCGGGAGGGCCCGAGAGGGGGAAGGTCATGACGGAGACGGTGAGCGGCTCGTCGGCGGCCCGGCGCGGCAGGGGGAGCCGCAAGGGGCTCAAGATCGAGCGGATCTTCACCACGCCCGGCGTGCACCCGTACGACACGATCCGCTGGGAACGTCGTGACGTTGTCATGACCAACTGGCGGGACGGCTCCATCAACTTCGAGCAGCGCGGTGTGGAGTTCCCCGACTTCTGGTCGGTGAACGCCGTCAACATCGTGACGTCGAAGTACTTCCGCGGTGCCCTTGGCACCCCCCAGCGCGAGCACAGTCTCAAGCAACTGGTCGACCGGGTGGTCAAGGTGTACGTTGACACCGGTCTGGCCGAGGGCTACTTCGCTTCGGAGGAAGACGCCCAGATCTTCGACCACGAGCTGAAGCACGCACTGGTCCACCAGCTGTTCAGCTTCAACTCCCCCGTCTGGTTCAACGTCGGCACCAAGTCTCCGCAGCAGGTCAGCGCCTGTTTCATCCTCTCGGTGGACGACTCGATGGAGTCGATCCTGGACTGGTACAAGGAAGAGGGGATCATTTTCAAGGGCGGCTCCGGGGCCGGTGTCAACCTCTCCCGCATCCGCTCCAGCAAGGAACTGCTCTCGTCCGGCGGCACCGCCAGCGGACCGGTGTCGTTCATGCGCGGCGCCGACGCGTCCGCTGGAACGATCAAGTCGGGCGGCGCCACCCGCCGGGCCGCCAAGATGGTCGTGCTGGACGTCGACCACCCCGACATCGCCGAGTTCATCGAGACCAAGGCCCGCGAAGAGGATAAGATCCGGGCCCTGCGCGACGCCGGGTTCGACATGGACCTGGGCGGCAAGGACATCGTCAGCGTCCAGTACCAGAACGCCAACAACTCGGTGCGCGTGTCGGACGAGTTCATGCGCGCGGTGGAGAGCGACGGCGAGTTCGGGCTGCGCGCCCGCCTGAACGGCGAGGTCGTGGAGACCGTCCGGGCCCGCGACCTGTTCCGGCAGATGGCCCAGGCCGCGTGGGAGTGCGCCGACCCGGGCATCCAGTACGACGACACGATCAACGACTGGCACACCAACCCCGAGTCGGGCCGCATCACCGCCAGCAACCCGTGCTCGGAGTACATGAGCCTGGACAACTCCTCCTGCAACCTGGCCAGCATCAACCTGCTGAAGTTCCTGCGCCAGGACGACACCTTCGACGTCGACGGCTTCATCAAGCTCACCGAGCTGATCATCACGGCGATGGACATCTCCATCACCTTCGCCGACTTCCCGACCGAGAAGATCGCCAAGACCACCCGCGACTACCGTCAGCTCGGCATCGGCTACGCCAACCTCGGCGCCCTGCTGATGGCCACCGGGCACGCCTACGACTCCGAGGGCGGCCGCTCCCTCGCCGCCGCGATCACCTCGCTGATGACCGGCGTCGCCTACCGCCGCTCCGCCGAACTGGCCGGGGTGGTCGGCCCGTACGCCGGGTACGCCCGCAACGCCGAGGCGCACAAGCGCGTCATGCGCAAGCACGCCGCCGCCAACGACGAGATCCGCACGCTGGACGAGATGGACCGGGCCATCCACGCCGCCGCAACCAAGCAGTGGCAGCAGTGCCTGAAGACCGGTGAGAAGAACGGCTACCGCAACGCCCAGGCGTCGCTGCTGGCCCCCACCGGCACCATCGGCCTGATGATGGACTGCGACACCACCGGCATCGAGCCCGACCTGGCCCTGGTGAAGTTCAAGAAGCTGGTCGGCGGCGGCTCGATGCAGATCGTCAACCACACCGTCCCGCGCGCCCTGAAGAAGCTGGGCTACCAGCAGGAGCAGATCGAGGCGGTCGTCGAGTACATCGCCGAGCACGGCCACGTGGTGGACGCGCCGGGCCTGCGGCCCGAGCACTACGAGGTGTTCGACTGCGCGATGGGCGAGCGGGCGATCAGCCCGATGGGCCACGTGCGGATGATGGCCGCCGTCCAGCCGTTCCTGTCCGGGGCGATCTCCAAGACCGTCAACATGCCCGAGCAGGCCACCGTCGAGGACATCGAGAAGGTCTACTTCGAGGGCTGGCGGCTCGGCCTGAAGGCCCTGGCGATCTACCGCGACAACTGCAAGGTCGGGCAGCCGCTGTCGGCGGCCAAGAAGGCCGAGAAGACCGAGGAGGCCCCGGCGCCGGTCGAGGTCGCGCGCCCGGTCCGCAAGCGGCTGCCCAAGCAGCGTCCCGCGACCGTCACCCGCTTCTCCGTCGCCGGCGCCGAGGGCTACATGACCGCCTCGTCCTACCCCGACGACGGCCTCGGCGAGGTGTTCCTCAAGCTCGGCAAGCAGGGGTCCACCCTGGCCGGCGTGATGGACGCGTTCTCCATGGCGATCTCCATCAGCCTCCAGTACGGGGTGCCGCTGGAGACCTGGGTGGAGAAGTTCACCAACATGCGGTTCGAGCCCGCCGGCATGACCGACGACCCCGACATCCGCATGGCGACCTCGGTGATGGACTACATCTTCCGCCGCCTGGCGCTGGACCACCTGCCCTACGAGACCCGCGCCGAACTGGGCATCCTCACCGCCGAGGAACGGGCGATGCAGGCCAACGGCGAGGACCCGGCCACCCTGCACGCCGAGACCGAGGTCGATCAGGAGATCCTGGCCCAGTCCGCGGAGATCGCCAAGCCGGCCGAGCCGCGCCGCCCGGCGGTGGGGTCCGAGCCGCACTCCTCGATGGAGGTCATCGAAAGCCGCCAGGGCCGCACCGCCGACGCGCCCCTCTGCCTGACCTGCGGCACCAAGATGCGTCCGGCCGGCAGCTGCTACGTCTGCGAAGGCTGCGGCTCCACCAGCGGCTGCAGCTGACCCCGGCCACGTCGGACGCGGCATTCGACCTGACCGCTGAGACGCCTGATTGAGAAGGGGGAACCGGCGCCCGCCGGTTCCCCCTTCGGCGCATCGGTCAAACGATCGCCCGCGCCTAGGCAGTGTCGTCAAAGTGGCTGCGGGATGGTCGGTCGATGCGGACCATGTGGCCGCTCTTCGACAGGCGCATCCATCGGCGGCGCGGCGTCGCCGAGCGCTGCTTCGACCGCATCGGGCGGCGGCACGGCGCCGCCACCCGCGCAACCGCAGGACCGCCGAGTCCTTTCGAGCCGCCGTCACGTCGACCGCCCTGCCGATGTGGCCATGACACTTTGACGACACACCCTGGGGCCTGTCGGTGGATCAGGGTGGATCCGCAGCAGCGCGGTGGCCGGGGGGCTCCGGCCGGTGGTGACAGGCCGGGCGCCGGGGCGGCGGTGCCGCACCTCACTTCGGGCAGGTCGGTGCCTTTTCGGATCGCTTTGTTCTGTCGATGAGGCGGCTTCACCGGAGGCGGACACGCGGCCGCCATGATCCACCGGACACAACCTAGGCCGTGTTGCAGAGTAGGTGGAGCCGGAGAAGAGCCTGATGGCGGGCAGCGGGCTTGATATGGCGGGTGTCCACGGCCCGGTGGCGTTCGGGAGGGCGCGGCCGTGCCCGACGGGATGGCGTCTTCGGTGGTCGGCCGGGTCGAAGGCGGGTGGACGACCGCTGCCGCTGTCGGGCCCGGCCTCTGCAACCGGGATCATGGCGGCGATGCTCGCCGCACTTTGAAACACGCCCCAGACGCGCGACGTCCCTATGACCACGCCGCGGCCGCGGCGCCGACTCCGCTGATCGAGGCCGTGGCAAACGGGCCCGTCCACGCCGTGTTCTGTGGATCGTGGTCGAGCCAAAGCGTGAGGCCGGGCTGATGCCGACGCGTTAGTTGTGCTGTTCGACGACAGGTTGGTGACGCGGTCGGCTGGGGCTCGGCCCGCGATGCCGGCGTGGGGTCGGTGGTGGTTGTAGCGGTCGAGCCGGTCGCCGAAGGCGGTCTGCCGTTCGATTTCCGAGGTGTAGGGCCGCTGGTAGGCCCACTCCTCCAGCAGGGTGCGGTGGGAGCGTTCGGCCTTGCCGTTGGTCTGGGGACGCCAGGGCCGGGTCCAATGGGGGCCTGATGCCCAACTCCATGCGGGTGGCATACCAGGTCGTCTTGATATAGGCCCAGGCATTGTCGGTCAAAACGCGCCGGACGGTGATGCCCGGGCGGCGAACAAGGTCGTGGCGAGGGCCGGGAACG
This sequence comes from Actinomadura keratinilytica, assembly GCF_039539665.1. NCBI lineage: Bacteria > Bacillati > Actinomycetota > Actinomycetes > Streptosporangiales > Thermomonosporaceae > Actinomadura > Actinomadura keratinilytica. Next base: position 30,612 of record NZ_BAABDO010000044.1, on the reverse strand, counting down.
CGGCGCAGGTGGGGGCGGTCTGGTCGGTCAGGTTCTGGGGGCGGGCGGCTGGGCGGGAGTGGTCGGTTCGGGGCGGTGTGCAGGTAGAGGTGGCCGCCGCCGTCGCGGTGCCGGTGCGGTTGGCGCGGCCCGCGGCACGCCCGAGCACCTTGTGTCCGCCGCCGTCCGGGGGTGCGGCCGGGTTTCTTGACGTCGATGTGGACCAGGTCTCCGGGGTGCCGGTGCTCGCAAGCGGTGGACGGGTTCGCCGGTGGCCCGGTCGCCTGCCGCCGGCGGTGGCAGTCCGTGGCGGACCAGGGTGCGGTGTGCGGTGGACGGTGCGAGGTCGGTGCGGGCGGGGCGGGCGGACCGGGCCGATGCGGTGGGCCCCGGCGCAGGGCGAGCACCTGCGCCTCGACGCGCGGTGGTGTCCGGGTGGGGCTGTGGTGAGGGCGGCCGGGTGCGGTCGTGCATGCCGGCGCGGCCGGCCTCCTCGGCCAGCGACTCGGCCTCGGCGGTGGTCAGCGCCAGCGGCCATTCGCTGAGCACGTGTTTGCCCGCGTCCAGGGCCGCCCGGATCAGTTCGGCGTGGTGCGGCACCTTGACGGTGACGGCCACGATGTCGACGTCCGGATGGGCGGCCGGCCGGCGGGCGTCGGTGAACGCATGTGGAGCGCCGAACAGCCGGGCCGCCTCGCGGGCGCTCTCCTCGCGGGTGGTGCCCACCGCGCTGATCTCGTACTGCGGGAGCGCGCGCAGAGCGGGCACATGCGCCGTGCGCGCCCAGCCGCGGTCCGGGCCGGCGCCGATGACACCGACCTTGATCGTCTTCATGCTTCCCCGCCCTTCTCGAAGAAATGGACTTGTGGCGTCCGGTTGTGCGACCATAGCTCAAGCGGACGTCAGTTGTCCACTTAAACCGGAGGAAGGGGGTCCGGTTATTGGTAGAATCGCGGTATGAGCGCGGTGGACCGGCTGTTGGACGACGGGTCCGGACGGCGGCCCCGGGCCGACGCCCGGCGCAACCTGGAGCGGCTGGTGGCCGCGACCCGGGAGGCCGTCCGCGAGATCGGCGGCGAGGTCACGGCGCATGAGATCGCTCGTCGCGCGGGTGTGGGCATCGGCACGTTCTATCGCCGCGTCGGTTCTCTGGAAGCGCTGCTGGAGGCGGTCCTGGAGGAGGTGCTCGGCGAAATCGTGGCGCGGGCCGACCAGGCGCTCGCCCATCCCGACCCCTGGACGGGCTTCCGCGAGTTCGCGCAGGGCTACATCCGGCTGCGCAACGAGCTGTGCGACATTAACGACGCGCTGGGCGGATCTCTCGATCACGCCCGGGCGGACCTGCGGGAACGGTTGCGGCTCCTGGTCGAGCGCGTCCAGCGGGCCGGCGTGGTCCGGCCGGACGTCACCTGGCCCGACGTGGCGTTCCTGCTCGTGTCGGTCGCCACCGGCGACCACACCCTCGGTGTGCGCGCGGGAGAGCACCAGTGGGAACGCAACCTGCAGATCGTCCTGGACGGGCTGCGCACCGACCGCCCCGAGGAGCTGCCGGGCCCACCGCCCTCCGTGCCGTGAACCGCGGGTGAGCCGAACCGGCCGGCGGCCTTCCGAAGCAGCCGGAATCCAGGCCGGGGCGCCGAGGTTGCTACCTGTGTGATGCACGGTGAGTACAAGGCGCCCGGCGGCAAGCTCGTCGTCGTGGATCTGGACGTGTCGGACGGCAGGCTGCGCGACGTACGGGTGAGCGGCGACTTCTTCCTGGAACCCGACGAGGCCCTAGAAGAGATCAACACGGCGATCGAAGGTCTGCCCGCGGCCGCCGATGCCCGCGACATCGCCGCCCGTGTCCAGGCGCGGCTGCCCGAGGGCACGGTCATGCTCGGGCTGTCCGCCGAGGCGGTGGGCATCGCCGTGCGGCGGGCGCTCACCAGCGCGTCCGACTGGCACGACCACGACTGGCGGCTGATCCACGAGGGCCCGCAGGAACCCGCGCTGCACATGGCGCTCGACGAGGTGCTGGCCGTGGAGGTCGGCGCCGGACGGCGCCCGCCGACACTGCGCATCTGGGAGTGGGCCTCGCCGGCAGTGATCATCGGTAGCTTCCAGTCGGTGCGCAACGAGGTCGACGCCGCCGCGGCCGAGCGCTACGGCGTCACGGTGGTGCGCCGCATCAGCGGCGGCGGCGCGATGTTCGTCGAGCCGGGCAACACCATCACCTACTCGCTGTACGTGCCCGAGTCGCTGGTGGCGGGCATGTCGTTCGCCGAGAGCTACGCCTTCCTCGATGACTGGGTGCTGGGCGCGCTCGGTGAACTGGGCGTCAAGGCGTGGTACCAGCCGCTCAACGACATCGCCTCCGACCAGGGCAAGATCGGCGGAGCGGCGCAGAAGCGCCTGGTGGCCGGCGCGGTCCTGCACCACGTGACCATGGCCTACGACATCGACGCCGACAAGCTCACCCGGGTGCTGCGCATCGGCCGCGAGAAGATCTCTGACAAGGCTATCGCCAGCGCCAACAAGCGCGTCGACCCGCTGCGGCGGCAGACCGGTCTGCCCCGCGAGCAGATCATCGAACGGATGGTCGCCCACTTCCGGAGCCGCTACGGGCTGACCGACGACCGGCTCACCGAAGAAGAACTGCGCACGGCGGAGAAGCTGGTGGCGGAGAAGTTCACCGACCCGGCCTGGACCGCCCGCGTCCCCTGACCTTCCGCCCCGGCACGCCCCCCACCGGCCGCTAGTGGCAAGCCCTTGGGCAGAGGTCGCCCGTGGGCGGGGCTAGGCCGTAGGTTGGACGCGGGCGGGCTTTGGCGCGCGGTCCGGGCGGGGTCAGGGCCGGTGGCCAGTGGATCCGGGAGGAACGTTCATGACGTTGCAGAAGGGCGCCAACACGCCGGTGCCTGTTCCATCCGTGCGTGTCGAAATGGGCTGGCGGGGCGGGCCCGGAGTGCCCGATGCCGACGCGTCGGCGCTGCTGCTCACGGATGCGGGCAAGGTGCGTTCCGACGATGACTTCGTCTTCTACAACCAGCCCGTCCACGTATCGGGTGCGGTCCGGCACGAGGGCAAGCAGCAGGGGCCGACCGTGCGCGACGTGCTGAGCGTCGATCTGGGACGGGTCGAGCCCGACGTGCAGCGCATCGTGATCGCGGCGTCGGCGGACGGTGGGACGTTCGGCCAGTTCCAGGGGTTGTACGTACGGCTGCTGGACGCGGCGACCGGTGCCGAGGTGACTCGCTTCGACAACCCGGGCGCGACCACCGAGACCGCGTTCGTCCTGGGCGAGCTCTACCGGCGGCAGGGGGCCTGGAAGTTCCGGGCGGTCGGACAGGGCTACGACACCGGACTCGCCGGGCTGGCCACCGACTTCGGCATCACCGTTGACGACCCGGGGCAGAGCGCTCCGCCGCCTCCGCCCGTGCGGCCGATGCCGCCTGTGCAACCCGCGCCGCCCGTACCGCCCGTGCAAACCGTTCCACCGGCGCAGGCGGCGCCTCCTGCGCGGTTCGCACCGCCCCAGCAGGCGGCGCCTGCGCCTCAGCCGGGTGGCGTGGTCTCGTTGACCAAGAGCGCGCCGTCGGTGTCGCTGACCAAGCACGGCGCCACGTCCGGGCATATGCGGGTCAACCTGAACTGGTCCGCGCGGCCGGGCGCGGCCCGAGGGCTGCTGGGCAAGCTCCGCCGCGGCGTGGACCTGGACCTCGACCTGTGCGCGCTGTGGGAGCTGAAGGACGGGCGCAAGGGGATCGTGCACGCCATCGGCGACTTCGGTGCGCTGGACCGGCCCCCGTACATCCAGCTCGACCGCGACGACCGCTCCGGCACCGTGGAGACGGGCGAGAACCTGACCATCAATCTGGACCACACCGCCGACTTCAGAAGGATCTTGGTGTTCGCCGAGATCTACGACGGCGCCGACGACTTCCGCGGGCTGGACGCGGTCGCCACCCTCTACCCGCGCGGTGCCGCGCCCATCGAGATGCGCATGGACGACTGCGTCGACGCTTCCCGCGACGTCGTGCTCGCCCTGATCGAGAACGTGGGCGGCGAACTGGTGGTGCGCCGTGAAGGACGGTACATCCTCCCGCCGCCCGGTCGTCCGCGCTGGGGGAAGCTGGCCGTCGACCAGGCGTACGGCTGGAACCTGGAGTGGGTCGCCTCACGCGGCAAGGACTGAACGGCCGAGCCGGCCGTCGCTGCGGCGCGTCCTTCCATATGATGTGCCGAGGCTGCTCTCGTTGTCGGACAGCCGGGCCGAGGTTCCGCATGACGGCGGCCCCCTGAACGACAGGTGCTCCCGGGGGCCGCCTACTACGGAAAACCGGGGGTCACGTGCCGTTCTTGGTGATGGAGTCGGCCAGATCCTTGTTGCGGGCCACGCGGACGAGGGCTGCGGCGAAGCGGGCCAGATCCTTTTCGGGGACTTCGTCGGCGAGCCGCTTGGGATCCTTGGGCAGGCCCAGGCGTTCGGCGCCCTTGAGGGCCTGCTCGTCGAAGTAGGGGCGCAGCCACGGCCACATGGCCTGGGCCTCGCGGCAGAAGATGTCCACGCCGGCCGGGCCGATGCCGGGGAACTCGCGGAGCAGCTGGCCGGCGCGCTCCCTGTCGCGTTCCGACTCGATCGCCAGCCGCCGCAGGTCGCCGTTGTACTTCTCCTGGACGAGCTCGGCCATATCGCCCAGGTGACCGGCGGTGCTCTCGTCGTAGCGGGCGTAATGGCCGCGGCCGAGCGCGTCCACCCGCTGCTGCCAGGTCAGCCGGGCCATGCCGCGTGCGGTGCCGCCGCCGGCCTCGAACAGCTGACGGGCGGCCGCCATCGCGATCTCGGTGGAGATCCGGGCGCTGAGGAGGTTGGACAGGACCAGCAGCTTCCACAGGGCGGCGGGTTGGTCCTTGAGCGGAACACCCGCCTCCTCGGCGTAGGTCTCGCCCGCCTCGCGCAGCAGCCTCTTCACGACAGCGTCCATGACACGCACCTCCCGTCACTCCGCGCTTTTACCCAGGCAGGCGCGGATGACTCCCGCCGACGCGGTGCCGGACGCGGCCACGCGCCCGAATGTTCGCGATATGTAGGATTTGTCGGTTTGGAGCGTTCACATCGCGGCGGACGGCCGGAGAGACGGTCACAGAAGGCTCAGCTGCCCCTCGCCCGCCAGCGGGTCGCGGTGCTTCTTCAGGTGCCGCCAGCGGGGCAGCTCGTCCATATAGGACCAGGACAGCCGGTGGTGCGGCGTCGGGCCGGACTCCTCGAGGGCCTTCTGGTGGACGGGGGACGGGTACCCGGCGCTGTCGGCGAAGCCGTACCCGGGGAACTGCGCGTCGAGGGCGGCCATGAGCCGGTCGCGGTGCACCTTGGCCAGCACCGACGCCGCCGCCACCGTCACCGAGCGCTGGTCGGCCTTGATCTCGCAGCGGGCCCGCCACCGGCGCCCTCCGGACGCCGGGCCGATGTAGTCGTGCTTGCCGTCCAGGATGACGGCGTCGGGCGGCTCCGGCAGCGCCTCCAGGGCGCGGACGGCGGCCCGGCGCAGCGCCTCGGTCATGCCGACCTCGTCGATCTCCTCCGGGGCCGACGAGCCGAACGCGTACGCGGTCAGCCAACCGGGCAGCACCTCGGCGAACGCCTCCCGGTGCGCCGCCGACAGCAGCTTGGAGTCGGTCAGCCGGATCGTGCGGCCGCCCCGTCCCGGCAGCTCGGGCGGCGGCGAGAGGTCGGCGACCGCCGCGCACACCACGACGGGCCCGGCCCACGCGCCGCGCCCCACCTCGTCCACCCCGGCGATGCGCCGCGCGCCGAGGGCCGCGCGCAGCTCCCGCTCGATCTCGTACCCGGCCGACGGAGGCGCCGCCTCCGGTCCGGCCGACGGCTCCAGGCCCGGCAGCGCGTCGGTGGCGTCCGTCACATGCTCTCCCGTACCAAAGTGCTGATCCGAGCGGACGGGGGTGTCCGCGGCCGTTCGATCGTAGAGGCGCCGCCCCCGTCGCGGGCGGGCTCGCCACGGCCGAGCGCGAAGATGATCTCAACGGCGTCGGCCGCCGGTGACGTGCGGCACGACCCGCCGATGGCGTGGGGGCGCAGGCAGGGGGCCGGCCCGGGGCCGTGTCCCACCCGGCACGGCGCAACGAACCGCGTTCAGATGGTGCCGATCCGAGGGGTCCTGCGCTTTACTCGCCTTGATGGCATTGTTCGGCAGGTCCCGCTCCCGCCCGCCGCTGGGCACCGCAGCGCGGGATCTTTTCGAGCGCCTGCGTGTGCGTTACTTCCAAATACAGCCCGGCCTGCGGTTCCTGGGGGCGGTGCTGGGGGTCGCGCTGGTGGTGTCGGTCGCGGTGGTCCTGAACGGGCCGGTGCTCAGCGCCGCCGTGTTCACGGTCATCCTGATGGTCGTGGTGCACCTGACGCTGCGGTCGCCGGCGGGCATGGCCGTCGTGTCGGTGATCGCGGCGTGGCTGGCGGTGTCGGTGCCGCTGGGACGGCTGTACCCCGAACGCGCCGACGACCCGTACCTGAACGCCCCGCTCCTGCTGGGGCTGCTGGCGCTGCCGGTGGCGTTCGTGGCGTTGCGGCTGCGCGGGTACGCGCCCTGGCGCACCGCGCTGCTCGCACTGGCGGCGGCCGGGCTCACCGCCGCCGCGACCGTCCATCCGTTGCCGGGGCTGCACGTGGCACCCGCCTGGCTGGCCGCTTCGGCCGTGCTCGCCTACCGGTGGGACCAGGCGCGCCGGGCCATGTCCGCGGAGGCGTACGACACCGGCTGGGTGCAGGAGCAGGCCGGCATGACCGGAGGCGGCGAGCCGCCGCTGCGCACCTCCGGAGAGGGCGGTCCCACGCCGCTCCTTGACGGCAGGCCGCAACCGCGCAAGCGCCCCCCGGGGAGGCGCCCCGGCGCGCCCGGCCGCACCGAGGGGTTCCCTACGGGCGTGCCCGCGGCCACACAGGCGGCCTACGAGCAACGCGCCGCCTCCCACGCCAGGGCCGCCGCCACCGCCCGGGAGCAGGCACGGGCGGCCGTCGCCCCGATGTCCGCCCCGGTCGGCGGACCGGACGGGCGGAGCGCGGACGGGCGGCCGGAGATCTCGGTCGAGGAGGCGATGGCCGAACTGGAGGCGATGGTCGGCCTGGAGCCGGTCAAACGGCAGGTCCGGGCGATCGCCGCGTCCATCGAGGCCGCGCGTCTGCGCGCGGCCGCCGGGGTGCCCACCGCGAAGCCGCTGCCGCACCTGGTGTTCGTCGGCCCGCCCGGCACCGGCAAGACCACCGTCGCCCGCATCCTCGCCAAGATCTTCTACGCGTTCGGGCTGCTGCCCACGCCGAAGGTGGTGGAGGCGCACCGCGCCGACCTGGTGGGGGAGTACCTCGGCGCGACCGCGATCAAGACCAACCGGCTGGTCGACTCGGCGCTGGGCGGGGTGCTGTTCGTGGACGAGGCGTACGGGCTGGTCAACGCCGCCGAGGGCCAGATCGACCGGTTCGGCGCCGAGGCCGTGCAGACGCTGCTGAAACGCGCCGAGGACGACCGCGGCGACCTGGTGGTCATCCTGGCCGGGTACGAGCCGCAGATGACCGGGTTCCTGGCGTCCAACCCGGGCCTGGCCTCGCGGTTCGCCACCCGCGTGCACTTCCCCGGCTACCGGCCCGCCGAGCTGCTGCGCATCGCCGAGTACCAGGTCGGGCTGCGCGACGACCGGCTGGACGAGGGCGCGCGGCGCCGCCTGCGCGCCCGCTTCGAGGAGGTGGAGCGGCGCGGGATCGTCGACGAGCTGGGCAACGGCAGGTTCGTCCGGTCGCTCACCGAGGCCGCCGCCCGCGCCCGCGACGTGCGGGTCATGGACGCGGCCGCCGCGCGGGGGCGGCGGCCCACCGCCGAGGAGCTGGTGACCCTGCGCGCCGAGGACGTCGACACCGCGTTCGCCGAGATCACCGAGCGGTACCGCGGCTACGCCGAGACCCCGACCCTGGACGAGGCGCTCGGCTCGCTGGACGCCATGATCGGGCTGGCCCCGGTGAAGCGGCAGGTCCGGGAGATCGCCGCGCAGCTGCAGGTGGCCCGGATGCGCGCGGAGCAGGGCCTGGTCACCCGCCCGCCGACCCGGCACTTCGTGTTCACCGGCCCGCCCGGCACCGGCAAGACCACGGTGGCGCGGGTGCTCGGCCGGGTGTTCGCCGCACTCGGCCTGCTGGCCCGTCCCGAGGTGGTGGAGGCGCAGCGGGCCGACCTGGTCGGCGACCACCTCGGCGGCACCGCCATCAAGACCAACAAGGTGATCGATTCGGCGCTGGGCGGGGTGCTGTTCATCGACGAGGCGTACGCGCTGAGCAACCCCGGCTACACCGGCGGCGACGCGTTCGGCGCCGAGGCCGTGCAGACGCTGCTGAAGCGCGCCGAGGACGACCGCGACCGCCTGGTGATCGTGCTGGCCGGGTACGCCGAGGAGATGGAGCGCTTCCTGGCGTCCAATCCGGGGCTGGCCTCGCGGTTCGACGTCCGCGTCGACTTCCCCTCCTACGGCCCCGACGAGCTGCTGCAGATCGCGCAGCTGATCGCCGAGGAGAACGGGGACCGCTGGGAGGAACGCGCGCTGGACGACCTGGCCCTGGTGTTCCAGCGGGCGTGCGGGCTCGGGCGCGTCGACGAGCTGGGCAACGGCCGTTTCGCCCGCTCCGTGTACGAGAAGGCGTGCGCGTCGCGGGCCCTGCGCGCGGCCGGGCTCGGCGCGGCCGCCACCCCCGCCGACCTCACCGTCCTGACCGCCGAGGACGTCCGCGCCGCCCTGGCCGAGCTCGCGGGCCGGGTCGGCTGACCCGGCCTCGGCACGGGCCGCGACGCGGGCACAGGCGCGGCCCCGCCCGGATTGTCGGTGGGGCGGGGTTCAATCGGTGCATGGCGGTTTCGTGGGGGCAGGTGCTGGCCTGGCGGATGCGGCGGCAGTTCGTCGATCCGCCGGGGGACGGGTCGGCCGTCGGCATCGCGCGGCGGCTGGCCGGGGTGCAGGCCCAGGTCGCCTCGGCGGCCGAGCTGGCCGTGGCGGTGCGGCAGGCCCGCCCCGTCCCGGGGGACGTGCCGAGGGCGCTGTGGGAGGAGCGGACGCTCGTCAAGACCTGGGCGATGCGCGGAACTTTGCATCTGCTTCCCGTTGAGGAGGCCGGCGCCTACCTCGCCCTGTGCGGCACGCTCCGCAACTGGGAGAAACCGAGCTGGCAGCGGACCTTCGGCGCCACGCCCGCCGACCTGGAGGCGATCGCGGCCGCGGCGGCCGGCGCGCTGGCGGGCGGGAAGGCGCTCACCCGCCAGGAGCTCACCGCCGCGATCGTCGACGAGACCGGCTCGGCCCATCTGGCCGAGGTGCTCGGCTCCGGCTGGGGCACGCTGCTGAAGCCGCTGGCGTGGTGGGGCGTGCTGTGCCACGGCCCCTCCCGGGGCAGCCGCGTGACGTTCACGTCGCCGGAGGGCCTGCCCGGCTGGCGCGGCCTGCCGCCGCCGGAGGAGGCCGCCCGCACCGTCATCCGGGCCTATCTGGGCGCGCACGGTCCGGCGACGCCGCAGGCGTTCGACAACTGGCTGACCCGCGGCGGCAGCCGCAAGCGGGACCTCAAGGGCTGGTTCGCGGCGCTCGCCGACGAGCTGGCGACCGTCGAGGTCGACGGGGAGCCGATGTACGTGCTCGCCGAGCACGCCGACGAGCTGGCCGCGACCGAGCCGTCGCGGTCGGTGCGCCTGCTCGGGGGCTTCGACCCGTACGTGCTCGGCGCCGGGACGAACGCCGCGTACCTCATCCCGGCCGAGCGGCGTGCCGAGGTCAGCCGCGCCGCGGGCTGGATCGCCCCGGTGGTCCTCTACGAGGGCCGGGTCGCCGGAACCTGGGAGGCCGAGGACGGCGAGGTCGCCGTGACCCCCTTCGAGGACCTCCCGGCCGGTCCTCTCGAAGCCGAGATCGCCCGCGTGCGGTCCCTGTCGGCGGCCTGACCGGAGGCCCCCGCCGCGCCGTGGCCGGGCGCGCACCCCGGCTTGCCGCACGCTGCCCGGTGACATGCCGGTTCTGGGGGCGCCGGCTGCGCAAGGGGGCTGGGGTCAGGAGGGCCAGGTGCTGAGGGCCAGCTCGGCGACCCGTTCGAGGTCTTCGCGGGCTGCGCCGCCCGCGGCCTGGACGGACAGGCCGTAGACGGTCGTCCACAGATAGCGGGCCAGGGCGGCGGTGTCGGCATCGGGAGGGAGGTCGCCTTCGGCGCGGGCACGTTCCAGACGTTCGCGCAGCGCCGCCTGGGAGGCGCGGCGGTGCGCGAGGACGTGCCGGCGGACGGGGGTGGCGTCCTCCCCGGTGGCGAGGGCGGACTGGACGACCAGGCAGCCGCGGGGGCGGCCCTCGGCCGTGGTGGCGCGGATGGCGCCGCGCAGCAGCTCCTCGGCGACGGCGCGGCCCGTGGGGGCGAGGAGGGCCTGCCGGAGGTATCCGCCGGGGCCGTCCAGGTAGCGGTCCAGGACCTTGCGGAACAGCGCCTCCTTGTTGCCGTAGGCGGCGTAGAGGCTGGGCCGGCTGATGCCCATCGCGGCGGTCAGGTCGGACAGGGCGGTGCCCTCGTAGCCCTGCCGCCAGAACACCTCCAGCGCGCGGTCCAGGGCCTCGTCGACGTCGAAGGCGCGTGGTCGGCCCGCTCCCATGTGCTCCTCACCTCGTTTCGTACCGATCGGTATAGTACTTCCCCGAAATTAGTACCGATCGGTATGAAATGGAGGCGGCATGCTCGACGGCAGGGTGGCGCTGGTGACCGGCGGATCGAGGGGCATCGGCGCGGCGACCGCGCGGGCGCTGGCCGACGCGGGCGCCGACGTGGCGATCAGCTACACGGCCGCGCAGGACAAGGCGCTGCAGGTCGTGGCCGACATCAAGGGGCGGGGCCGCCGCGCCGCCGCGCACCGCGCCGACCAGGGCGACCCCGCCCAGGTCGAACGGCTGGTCAAGACGGTCGCCGAGGAGTTCGGGCGGCTGGACGTCCTGGTCAACAACGCGGCCGTCATCACGCGGGCGCGCACGGACGAGGCCGGCGCCGACCGCGCGGCGCTGGACCGCATGTACGCGGTGAACGTCGCCGGCGTGGCGGCGGCGATCCGGGCCGCGGCCCGGGTGCTCGAGGACGGCGGGCGGATCATCACGATCGGCTCCAACCTGGCCGCCCGGGCCGGCAAGCCCGCCGTCGCCGACTACGCGGCGACCAAGGCGGCGGTCATCGGCTACAGCCGGGGCGCGGCCCACGACCTGGCGCCGCGCGGCATCACGGTGAACGTCGTCCAGCCCGGTTCGGTGGCGACCGACATGAACCCGCCGGACGGCCCGACCTCCGACGCCCAGCGCGCGATGAACGCGATGGGCCGGTACGGGCGCCCGGAGGAGGTCGCCGCCGGAGTGGTGTTCCTGGCGAGCCCCGGCGCCTCGTTCATCACCGGTGCCGTGCTGCCGATCGACGGCGGCTACCTGGCCTGACCCGTCCGGAAGCGCACGCGCTGGCCCGGGCGGAGCTGGGCGGCCAGCGGGACGTCGTCCGACACCACGACCGCCACCACAGGGTAGCCCCCGGTCGTCGGGTGGTCGGTGAGGAAGATGATGGGCAGCCCGCTGGGCGGCACCTGGATCGCCCCCGTGACCATGCCCTCGCTGCCCAGCTCCCCGTGCCGGGCACGGGTCAGGGGGGCGCCGTCCAGGCGGACGCCGACGCGGTTGCTGTCCGCGGTGACCTCGTAGGGCGTGGACGTGAGCGTGGTGAGCGCGTCCTCGGCGAACCAGTCGTCGCGGGGGCCGGGCACCACCCGCAGTTGCGGCACCTCGGGCAGCGCCGGTACGGGCGCCACGTCCACGTGGATGTCGGCATGGCAATCGAGGGGGCCCACCGGCAGCAACTCGCCCGCCGACAGGGGCGCGGGCCCCAGCCCGGACAGCAGGTCGGTGGAACGGCTCCCCAGCACCTCGTCGACCGCCACACCTCCCCGTACCGCCACATAGCTGCGCAGCCCCGCGAGCGGCGTGCCGAACTCCACGGTGGCGCCCGCCGGCACGTGGCAGGGCGCGTTCATGCCGTGGGGACGGCCGTCGATCCGCACCGGCAGTGGCGCGCCCGCCACGGCGATCCAGGAGCGGGCGTGGAAGCGCAGCGCGGCGCCGCCGAGGGTGAGTTCCACACCGGCCGCGCCCTCGGGGTTGCCGACGAGGCGGTTGGCCAGCCGCAGTGCGCGCTCGTCGGCCGCCCCGGACCGGGGGACGCCCAGGTGCGCGTGCCCGGGCCTGCCCAGGTCCTGCACCGTCGCCAGCGGCCCGGGCCGCACGACCTCGATCACGGCGTCTCCTGCGGAACGAACCGCACGCGGGTGCCCGGCTGCAGCAGGGACGGCGGGTCGCGCCGCACGTCCCACAGGGGCAGGTCGCTGCGGCCGAGCAGCCGCCAGCCCCCTGGCGAACGGGACGGGTACACCGCGCTGTACGGCCCGGCGATGGCCACCGAGCCCGCCGGCACGGCCGTGCGGGGCGACGTGCGGCGCGGAACGTGCAACGCCGGGTCCAGACCGGTCAGGTACCCGAAGCCGGGGGAGAAGCCGAGATAGGCGACGGTGTAGGACGCCGCGGCGTGCCGCCGGACCACCTCGGCCCGCGACAGCCCGGTGAGCTCGGCGACCTCGTCCAGGTCCGCCCCGTCGTACACCACCGGGATCTCCACCGGCGGCGCGTCGCCGGACGCCGAGTCGGGCAGCGGCAGCCTGGGCAGGCGGGCGGCCAGGGCGGCGAGGTCGCAGCACGCCGGGTCGGCGACCACCAGCACCGTGCGCTCGCCCGGGACCACGTCGACCACGCCCGGCGGCCCCGCGGCGCGGACGGCCGCGTTCAGCCGGTGCGCGGTCGCCAGGTCGTCCACCTCCACCAGCAGCGCCGTGTCGCCCGCCCTGCGGACCCTCATGCGAACGGCTCCGGCCGCACCCCGGCCTCGGCCAGCGCGGCGCGCACGGCCCGGGCCAGCTCCACCGCGCCGGGGGTGTCGCCGTGGACGCAGAGGGAGCGCGCGTTCAGCGTCACCTCGGTGCCGTCCACCGCCACGACGGTGCCCTCGACCGCCATCCGCACGGCCCGTTCCACCACGGCGTCGCGGTCGTGGATGACCGCGCCCGCCTCGCGGCGCGACACCAGCGCCCCCTCCGGGGTGTAGGCGCGGTCGGCGAAGCACTCGGCCACCACGGTCAGGCCGTCGGCGGCTTCGTACACCGACGACCCGGGCAGCGTCAGGACGGGCAGGGACGCGTCGTAGGCGCGCACCGCGTCCGTCACCGCGCGCGCTTGGACGGGGTCGCGGGCGATGCGGTTGTAGAGCGCGCCGTGCGGCTTGACGTAGGAGACGCGGCCCCCTTCGGCACGGGCGATGCCGTCCAGCGCCGCGATCTGGTAGAGCACGTCGGCGGTCAGTTCGGCCGGGGCCACGTCCATCTCGCGGCGCCCGAACCCCGCCAGGTCGCGGTACGACACCTGCGCGCCGATCCGCACCCCGCGCTCCACCGCGGCCGCGCACACCCGCCGCATGATCAGCGGATCGCCCGCGTGGAACCCGCACGCCACGTTCGCGCTGGTGATCACGTCGAGCAGCGCGGCATCGTCGCCCAGCGTCCAGATGCCGAACCCCTCGCCGAGATCGGCGTTGATGTCGATGACCGCCATGCCACCAGATCTACCACCGCGGCGGCCTACACGGTCTCCTCGTGCACGTCCCGGACCTCGCCGCGCGGCGCCCACGCCTGGTACACGCCCCGGTCGAACGGCTCCAGGCCGAGCCGCTCGGCGACCGGCGCCCTGCCCCCCGTGTACTCCACGCGCAGCCACTCCCCGTGTTCGCCGAGCACCACGAACGGCTCGCCGCGCCAGCTGCACCGCGTCCTGACGTAGTGCAGGCGGTCGACCTCGGCGGCCGGCACCACCCGCACGTACCGGTCCGGGGCGACCTGCGTGAACCCGTCCGCGGGACGCGGCAGGTACAGCCGGACGGTGTCGCCGTCCGGGCTCGCCTCGTAGTCGGTGCCGCGCCACTTCGCGTAGTACCCGTGCCGCATCGTCATCCCTGTCCTCCCGCCCGTTCCCGTGGGTACCGCCCAGGGGCGGCGTTGTCGCCGTCGCACCGCCTCCAACGGCGGTGGTCGGCGTCGTAGGCGGCCACCAGCGTCTCCGCCCCGGAGCGGTCGAGACGCCACATCTCGGCGCCGTGCGGGAGACGCAGGCTGTCCACCTTGAACTCGGGGATGGCCGGGCCGTCCCCGGACGCGTACCCCGAGCCGTGGAACGGCGCCTTCTCGATGACCCAGCCCCCGGGGATGATGCTCATGCTCCACTCGTCGATGCCGCCGAGCGGCCTGCGGTAGAGGGCGGGGCGGACGGCCTGCCAGCGGATGACGTGGATCTCCTCGTCCTGCGCGGAGAACGGCGACCCCTCCCACACCAGCCCGAGCCCGTGCACGAGCCGCGAGGGGGTGTTCAGCTCGCGCACGTCCTGCAACCGGTGCACGTACCCGGCGACCAGGTCGTAGCCGCCCTCCACGTAGTGCGCCACGTGGTCGGGACGCACGACCTTCTGCATCACGGTCGTGTCGGTGGCCTTCTCGTGCTGCGGGGGCCGCACGGCCTCGCCGCCGTTGGCCGCCGACTGCGCGGCGGCCCTGCGGACGGGGGGAGCGCCTTCCGGGGCGTCCCCCTGCCCGGCGCTTCGCCCGGCGCCCGGCCCGGCTTCCCGCCCGGCGCCCGGCCCAGCGTCCTGACCGGAGGGCGGCCCGGCTTCCCGCCCAGAGGCCGGCGCGGTCTCCTGCCCGGGGGCCGACCCGTTACCCCCGGGGCGCTGAGGGGCCAGCGCCGGAGCGTCCAGGTAGGCGGCGCTGGGGAGGCCGGGGTTGACCGCAAGCTGCCAGTCCGGATGCGGCCAGTGCCGGGCCAGCTCCTCCAGGGTGCTCGTCCGATGGTGCACGGCCTGGCCGCGCAGGGACGCGTCCATGGCCTCGGGGGAGGTGAACGCCAGCACGAACGTCCCCTCACCGATCCGCGCGGTCGCGTAGTGCCGCCCGTCGCCGCCCCCGGGGCCCTCGGACCGGCCGGGGTCCGGAAGGTACAGCGTGGCCCCGGAGAGCAGACGCAGGTAGCCCTCCTGGTCGCCGCGCTCACGGGCGTCGGCGAGCGCCGCGTCCACGGACGCGCCTCCGGCGGGCGAGGGCTCGGCGGCGACGGGCGCCGCCACCTCGCCGCCCTCGGCGGGCGCCGGGGGGATGCCCAGCTCCGGCAGCATCAGCACGCCGCCCTCCGGCCCGGTGCGCGCCGCCTGGTACACCAGCCCGCGGGGGTCGGACAGGCCGTGCACCTCGCGGAAGGCGTTGATCATCATCCCGGCCAGGATCGCGCAGTCCTCGGCGAACCGCTTGTCGTCGCGCGAGGACCCGTCGCTCTCGTCGAAGCGGTACCACCAGTTGCGCCGCACCTCGCCGCCGGCGCCGTCCCCGCCGCCCCGCTCGTCGGGGCGCTGCCAGCCGAGCGCGGCCAGGCGGCGCTCCTGCGCGGGCGACAGCGGCCGCGGCAGGAACGCGCTGCTGACCGCCTCGGCCTCCAGGCCGTCCTCCGTCCGCATCGCCTGGGCGTACGGCAGACCGCCCGGCGCCTCCACGATCAAAAACGCCCGGACCGGCAGTCGCAGCAGCTCGATGGTCAGCCGTTTGGCGAAGTCGTTCCAGTCCAATCGGGCCCCACTCCCGCGTCCGTGGTGATGTGCCGTACCCGACGGTAGCCTTCCGGCCGCCCGCGCGCGGGCACGGCCCAGAAGATCATTCGGAAGGGTGAGCGGGAGGCGCGTCGGCGCCGGCGCCGGGGTCGGATCGCACGGGCGCCCACACGCCGCCGATCGCGTCGTACACCGCCACCGGCCTCGCCTCGCCCTCACCGGCCCAGTGCCACAGCCGTGCGCCGTGCGGCGGCCGCAGCACGATCGGCCCGGGCCCGGCCGGCGGCGGGGCGGACGGCTCGGCGGCCGCGGGCGCGGGCCCGGGGGCGGGCGCCGGCGGGGGCGCCACAGGGCCCTGAGACGGCGCGGGAGCGGACGGTGCGTCCGGAGCCGGGCCGCCAGCCGCCGACGCCGGCGCGGGCGGCGCAGGCGGCGTCTCAGCGGACGGCTCGCCGGACGGCCCGGCGGGCGTCTCGGGCTGCGCGGGACGCGGGGCGGTGTGCCGCCCGAGGGCGCGCTGCTGGGCGTCCAGGCGGGCGACGGCGGCCGCGTCCAGGTGCACCTCGCTGGGCAGCCCCGGATTGACGGCCAGCTGCCAGGCCGGATCGGGCCACTCGGCGGCGAGCTGGGCGAAGGAGGTCTGCCGGTACAGGCTGGACGGCGGGTCGCCGGGCCGCCCGATCGACCGGGCCAGCGACTGCGGCGAGGTGAACACCGTGATGTAGGTGCGCGTGCCGAGCGTCGTCGTGGGGAACCCGGCGGCGCGCGGGTGGGCCGCCTGCCCGGCCGACACCGGCAGCACCAGGTCGGCCGACAGCAGCAGCTCGAAGTAGGTGGTGTGGTCGCCGCGCTGCTTGGCGTCGGCGAGCCGGGACTCCAGCTCGTCGGGGCCGGCGGTCGGCCACGGCGGCGTCCGCCCGGAGGACGGCCCCGGCGCGGAGTCGGGGACCGGCGCGCCCAGCGGCGCCGGGCCGATCCGCTGCGCCAGGTCGACCCCGCCCCCGGCGGCCGCCGACGGGCCCGCCCCGCCCGACAGCGGCGGCGTCGGCCCCTCCGGGCCGGTCAGCCCCTTCGGCTCGGTCGGCGGCACGGCGATGTCCCGGCCCACCAGCCCGTCCAGCGGCTCGCGCGGCGCCGGCGGGCGCCCCTGCGCGAACCCGCCCTGCGCCAGCGCCTCCGCGGAGCTGCGGCGGCGGGTGAGCTGGCCGGGACTGGCCGCCTCGATGCCGAAGTCCGGCAGTTCGATCTGGCCCGTGCCCAGCCGGTGGAACGACTCGTACACCAGGTCGGAGGGCCGCCGCACGCCCTGCACGTCGCGCAGCGCGGTGACCATCATGTCCGACAGGCGGGCGTGGTCGTCGAGGGCGGCGAACGCGGGCAGCTCGGTCCACCAGTTGCGCGGGGCGGGGTCCTCGGGGGGACGCCATCCCGCCTCGCTGAGCACCTCCTCGTCGGCGAGGGTCAGCAGCAGCGGACCGTCCAGGAAGTTGTTGCTGACCGCCTCGGCGTACAGCCGGTCCGGCTCGCGCATCGCCTGGACGTAGTGGCGGCTCTCGTCGCGCTCGCGCACGATCAGGATGGTGTCCCGTTCGAGCACCGCCAGTTCGCGTCCCAGACGCCGGGCGAACTCGGACCACTCCAACAAGATCACTCCCTACGGCCGGGGCACGCGACCCCCGGGCCCGCCGACCCTCACCGGCCGACCCGGCCGATCCTTTCGCGGGACCGCCGGCCGAGACGATGCCGAGATCCCGATGATTGTCGTCCCGGACGCCTCTGGCAAACCGGGAGTTCACTCCGGCGGTGCTTCGTGACGCAGCACACGCAGCGCGCGGCGCAGCCCCTGCGGGTCGTCGTGGTAGACGTCCAGCAGATCGATCAGCTTGTGCAGGATCGCGTGCCGCTCGTAGCCCACGTCCAGCAGCGCCTGCGCCGTCTCCCACAGCTGCGGCGGGTCGCCGTCCCACAGCCGCTGCGCCAGCCGCTCGTGCGCCGCCACGTGCTCGGGCGCCGCCCCCGGATGCTCGAATTCGATCATGACGCGCCGGTCGTGCGGATCGGCCGGGTCCAGGGAGGCCAGGTCGATCACGCGGTCCGGCAGCCGGTGCGTGCCCGACAGGAACGGCAGCGCGAACGCCCGCCGGGGCAGTGCCTCCATGTCCCCGTCCGGCAGCAGCCGGTCGACCAGCTCGCGGCCCAGCCCGAACGCCGACGGGTCGCGGTAGGCCGAGGCGAACTTGGCGGTGGCGTCCCACACCGCGTCCAGCGTGGCGCGGATGCCCTCCTCGGGCAGCCCGGTGCGGCGGCCCGCCCACCGCACCCACGCGGCCAGCACGTGCGGCACCGCCTCCTGCTCGGTGGGCGACAGCAGCACCTTGCGCGGCAGCCAGTCCAGCAGGAACCGCTCGCACTTGGCGGGGCTGACCCGCAGCGGGCGGCCGAAGTCGTGGGTGCAGCCGTAGTCGATGATGCGGTCGACGCAGCGCAGGGCGGCCGACCGGTCGGACAGCTCCTCGGCCTCGTCGGACGCCAGGAACTCCACCCCGATCTTGGCGCGCAGGTCGCTGCCGTAGACCGGCGGCTGCGGCAGCCGCCCGCCCGGCGGCAGCGCCCGCACCCGGGCCCGCACGAACGCGTGGTAGGCGGCGAAGTTCTCGCCGACCGGCGGGTCGTCGGTCTCGTCGGTCAGCCGCAGCGCCGCGTCCAGCATCGCCCGCGCCTGCCGCGGATCGAGCTCCTCGAAGCGCACCAGCGGGTTGTCGCGGCCCTCCCGGCGGCAGTGCTCCAGCAGCCGGTCGACCTGGGACGACACCCACGCGTCGCGGACCATCCCGGCCGCCACCACGCGGCCACCGTCGCCGCCGGCCCGGCCGCCGGGCGCGCCGCCGGAGGACGGGGACGCCCGCAATGTGCCCGGCCTGGTGCGGTCGACCAGCACCACCAGGGCGTGCCGCTCCGCGCCGCCGTAGGAGTAGAGGCACACCACCGAGTCCTGGTCGCCGTACACGTCGCGGGTCGCGTAGCACGCCTCGGGCGCCACCATGCCCACCCGGTCGGCCCAGCCGGGACGCGGCACGCCGCGGTCCATCAGCTCCAGGGCCCCGCGCTCCGCCTTGATCGCCTGCCGGGTCGTCCCCAGGTAGGCCATGCCGGTCAGCAGCGCCAGCGCCGCCGGGGTGCCCGCGCGGACCGCGTGGTCGATCAGCCCCTCGCCGATGATCTGCTCGACGTCACCGCCCTCGACGCGGTGCCCCCACCAGGAGCCGAGGATCTCGCTGACGATCAGTTCGGCGTCCAGCGGGCTGCGCACCGCCAGCAGTTCGCGGGCGTGCCGGAGCATGCCGTCGTAGATCGCGGAGACCTCGTCCGAAGGCTGCGGGCCGTTGCGCGCTGGATCCCCGGAGGAACGGCGGCTGCTCTGGGGACTCACGTCCCCTAGCTTCTCAGATTCGGCGCCGCGCATCGCCCATGACATAGGGGTCTGCCGAAAAGGGACGTGCCGGAATACGGGCGCCCGCCCGCCGCGGCCACCCGAACCCCTGTCGGGCCCCCGCACACCGCCGTTCGGACGGGGCGCTTCAGCCGTCCACGAGCCTTGGGCGCCGGAGGCCGGACGGCGTGTCGCCGCGTCCGGACGGCGGCCGGGACTTGACCATCCCGACCAGGTGCTCGCGGGCCATCCGCTCCACGAGCTCGGGCGTGGCGTCGAGCCCGAGGTGGGTGAGGCACGCCTGGACGTCGGCGACGCAGCGCGCCACGGTGGCCGGGCTGACCCCGGTGAACTCGGCCGCCAGCCGCCGCGTCAGCAGCTCGCGGGTCCGGCTCCGTTGGTCGGCAAGTGCAGGAGGCATCAGGGCTCACCCTCCGCGCCGGGGATCCGGCGGTACGGGCGACCGCCGGGCGAGACGAAGCGCGGAGACCGCCGCCCCGGCCTCGCCTCGGTCCCATTCCAGTCGCTCCGCCGGCAGAGTCAAGGCCCGGCCGAGACCGGAAACGCAAGCTTTACTCGCGTATCGCCGGCGTGTCCTTTTCCTCCTCGGGGGCCTCCTCGGGCTGTGCGGGCGGCGTGCGGCGCGCGCCGTCGAGAGCGTCCAGCCAGGCGGGGTGGTGGCGCGCCGCCCACGTCCGGTCGACGTGCCCGGTGGCGATGCCGGTGAGCGCCCCCCGGTCGCGCAGCGCGTACCAGAGATGGCCCGCGGTCACCACGGCGACGACCAGGAACAGCCAGTCGTGCACGAAGGTCGCCCCGGTCCGCCAGTGGACCGGCCAGGGCCCGGGGAAGGCCAGCATCGCGCCGGTGCCCAGCATCACCAGGATCGCCCCCGCGGTGAACGCGGCGTTGAGCTTCTGCCCGGCGTTGAACTTGCCCACCGGCACCACCCCGCGGTCCAGGCCGCCGACGCGCCGCACCGCCCGCCGGTCGGCGCGGCGCAGCCACTCCCCGTCGTGCGGGCCGAACCGGTTCAGCCGCCGCAGGTCCGCACGGAACGCCCGCGACAGCAGGCCGACCAGCACCGGCACGGGCAGCGCGAACCCGCACCATGTGTGCAGGGGCCTGATCAGGTCGCGGCGGCCCACGGCGGACGACAGCGCCGGCACGTACAGCAGCAGGGCCGTCACCAGGCACGCCAGCATCAGCAGCGCGGTCGCGTGGTGCACCCACCGCTCCGCCCGCGTGAACCGGAGCAGCCGGTCATCGCGGTGCCCGGGATCAGGTCGGCGCATCGTCGCGTCCGTTCGACCGGCCGACCCACGCGTCCACGTCGTACCCGCGGCGCTCCCAGTAGCCGGGGACCACCCGGTCGGTGACCTCGATGCCGCCCAGCCATTTCAGCGACTTGTACCCGTACATGGGCGCGACGAGCAGGCGCGTCGGCCCGCCGTGGTCGTGCGTGACCGGCGCCCCCTGCATCTGGGTGGCGACCAGTACGTCCCGGCGCCGCGCCTGCTCCAGCGTGAGCGACTCGGTGTAGGCGCCGTCGAACGACTCGAACCGCACGGCCTTGGCCCGGGAGGACACGCCGACCGCGTCCAGCAGGTCGGGCAGCGCCACCCCCGCCCACGCCACGTCCTGCACGCGCCACCCCGTCACGCACTGGAAGTCGCGGGTGAGCCGGGTCTGCGGAAGCGCCGCGAGGTCGGCCATCCCGAACGAGCGGGGCCGCGCCACCAGCCCGCCGACCGTGATCCGGTGGCTGGCCGCGTCGCGCCGGGGCACCCGGTCCACCACCGAGTAGTAGCGGAAGCCGCCCGCGGCGGGCAGCACGTCCTGGATGGGGGCGCCGACGGGGGACAGCGTGCGGCTCACGCGGTCCTGTACGGACGCGCCCACCGCGACCCCGACCGCGCCCAACCCGACCATGCCGAGCACGACGCGCCGTCCCACCGGCGCGCCCCGCGGTTCCATATCGTCCACGTCCACGCCGCCTTTCACGTTCGAGCACTCCGGCGCACGGTCCCACCATGGTGTACGTGCCGCCGTAAGGGAATCGTCAGGCGCCGGCTCTCGAACACCAGGTCCTAAGCTGGCCGCATGGCCACCAAGGTTCACCTCAGCCAGCAGCCGGAGGCCGACGAGCTGCTGGGACGCAGCCCGCTGGCCCTGCTGACGGGCATGCTGCTCGACCAGCAGATCCCCATGGAGTGGGCGTTCTCCGGGCCCTACACCATCGCGCGCCGGATGGGCGCCGACGACCTGGACGCGCACGAGATCGCCGCCTGGGACCCGGAGCGCTTCGCCGCGCTGCTGTCGGAGAAGCCCGCCGTGCACCGCTACCCGGGCTCGATGGCCAAGCGCATCCAGCAGCTGTGCCGGTACCTGGTGGAGCACTACGACGGCGACGCCGAGGCGATCTGGCGGGACGCCGCCACGGGCAAGGAGCTGTTCCAGCGGCTCAACGCCCTGCCCGGCTACGGCAAGCAGAAGGCGCAGATCTTCGTGGCGCTGCTGGGCAAGCGCTTCGGCGTGCGCCCGGAGGGCTGGCGCGAGGCGGCCGGGGCGTACGGCGAGGAGGGCTCCTACCGCTCCGTCGCCGACATCACCGGCCCCGAGTCGCTGGCCAAGGTCCGCGCTTTCAAGCAGCAGATGAAGGCCGCGGCCAAGAAGTAGCCGACCACCGCCGGGGCAGGCCGGGCCGGGGTAGGAAGGGCCGGTGGCCGGGGGTGTCCGGGACGCGGACGACACGCCCGGCGCCGCATTCTTTGCCCTCTTTTTGCTTAACCGGTCCGGGTGGGTTACGGACGAGCCGTCACGATGAGCACGGCGCGACCGCAACTCGCCGAGCGGGGCGGCTTCACCGCCCCGCGGGCCCTGGACGTCGTACCATCGGCACTCACCGTCCGTGCGGCCGATCCGGGTGCGTCCCGCAAGTCGCCACGCCCGGGCGGCGCACATTTCCGAGGTTGCGGTGGCGGGTGTATGACAGGGATGTCCTCCGGGACTTCCGTCCACGCCTCGCCATCGGGATGATGAATACCTGACTCCGACCGGTGTTGTGATGGAGGCGGGAGCGCTAGCCTGCTCCCATTCACGCATAGTGATGACGAATTGCCGCGCGGTACGGGACCCTCTGGGGCGGAGGTGTTGTCCATGAGCACCGATACGTCCGTTCCGCATCCCCGGCTCTCGGGGCCGGAGGGCCAGCCCATGGACGCGTCCGACTCCGCCCTGTACGCCACGTTGATGCGGGAGGCGCCCGCCGGGTTCGCGTTCTTCGACACCGACCTGCGCTGCCGCCGCGCCAGCGACGCCCTGGCCGGGATGCTCGGCGTCCCGGTGGCCCGGCTGCACCACAAGACCCCGGCCGAGGTGCTGCCCGACGAGCTGGCCGCGGCGTTCGAGCGCGCGCTGCGCCGCGTGCTGGCCGACGACCGGCCGCTGTCGGAGCAGGACATCACCGTCCGGCTGCCCCGGCAGGACGAGGGCCCGCACGAGCCGAGCGGCCCGGACGACCCGCCGCCCGCCGCCGGTGCGGCGACGGCGCAGGCCGCCCCGGACACGGGCGCCTCGTCGGTGCCCGCGCCCGCCATGCCCCCGGCCGGCGCCATCCCGCCGGCCGCCGCGGTGCCCGGGCCCGGCGCCGACGAGCGCATCCTGGCCTGCTCCTGGCTGCCCTCCCACGGCGCCGACGGCAAGCAGCTCGGGGTCGTGCTGACCGCCCTGGACGTCACCGAGCGGCGCCGCGCCGAGGAGGTCATCCGCCGCAAGGAGCAGCGCTACCGCTCCCTGGTGGAGGCCAGCTCCCAGGTCGTGTGGGTCGCCGCGCCCGAGGGCGGCGTGATCGACGACGCGCCCGAATGGCGGGCGATCACCGGCCAGACCCCCGAGGACTACGCCCTGGGCGGCTGGCTGGCCGTCGTGCACCCCGAGGACCGCGCCCGCATCGAGGCGCACTGGCGCGAGTGCGTCGACGACAACCGGGTCTTCGAGACCGCCTACCGCATCCGCACCAAGTCCGGCACCTACCGGCACTTCGACGTGCGCGCCGTGCCGATCTGGCGGGGCGACCGGGTGATCGAGTGGGTGGGCGCCAACACCGACGTCACCGGCCAGCGCGAGGCCGAGGAGATGCGCGGCCGCCTCACCGAGCAGCTGTCGGCCGCCGCGCTGCGCACCGCCCGGCTGCAGCAGGCCACCTCGATGCTGGCCGAGGCGCTCACCGTCAGCCAGGTGGTCCAGGTGATCACCGAGGTGGGCCGGTCGGCGATCGGCGCCGACTACTCGGCCGTGGCGCTGCTGGACGACGACAAGCTGCGGCTGTCGGTGGTGTCCCCGCCCGGCGACGGCCGCGGCGGCGAGGGCCGCGCGGTCCGCGAGGAGATCAAGGTCTCCGACCAGACGGTGATGTCGGTGGCGGTGCGCGAGAGCCGCCCGTTCCTGGCCGAGCACCCCGATAGCCTGCGGCTGCAGCTCGGCCGCGACGAGGCGGGCCTGTTCCTGCAGCACACCGAGGAGCGCGCCTGGGTGGGCCTGCCGCTGCTGGCGGCCGGGGCGCCGATCGGCGCGCTGCGGTTCTCCTTCACCCGGCCGCGCGAGATCACCGAGGAGGAGCGGGTCTTCCTGGAGGCCCTGGCCGGCCAGTGCGCGCTGGCCGTGGAGCGGGCGCTGCTGTTCGAACGCGAGCACCGCACCGCCGAGGAGCTGCAGCGCAGCCTGCTGCCCAGCGACCTGCCGCGGCTGCCCGGCATGCAGCTGGCCGCCCGCTACGACCCCGCCACCCGGCACGTGCAGGTCGGCGGCGACTGGTACGACGTGTTCCGGCTGCCCGACGACCGGCTCGCCGTGGCCGTCGGCGACGTCATGGGCAAGGGCGTGCTCGCCGCGGCCGGAATGGGCCGCGTCCGCAACGCGCTGCGGGCGCTGGCCCTCAACGACCCCCGGCCCGCCGCCGTGCTGGCCGGGCTGGACCGGCTCTTCAGCGCCACCGAGGACGAGGAGCAGTTCACCACCGTCGCCTACGCGGTCATCGACCCCGAGACCGGCCGCGGCGCGTTCAGCAACGCGGGCCACCCTCCGCTGCTGCTGATCTCCGGCGACGGCGCCGCCGCGCTCAGCTCCCGCGAGCCCGGGACCCCGCTGGGCTGGCCGTCGCAGCGGCAGCAGGCGAGTTTTTCCATCGAGACCGGCAACACTGTGGTCTTCTATTCCGATGGACTTGTGGAGAACCGTAGGCGTGGGGTGGACGCCGGGCTCGACGAACTGGTCGCGGCCGCGTCGGACGCCCCACCTGAAGTGGTAGGAGACCCCGAGAGACTCGTCGACTTCCTGGTCGATCGGATGCTTGCCGGGTATGAGCAAGTGGACGATGTGACCGTACTCGCCCTGCACGTCCCGCCCAAGACCGGGTAGAAACGCCCCTTGGGGCCGCGTTGAGCGGGCTGCCTCCGTACGAAGGACCGCTCGACGCCCTCTAAGGTGGTGTGTTACCGGGCAGACATCACAGAAGCGGAATGCGCAGCCGTGCCAGAATGCTTGACCCTTGTAAGAGCGGGTACGCTGCGGTCCCGCACAGGGTGGCCCCGCCCGGTGTGTGGTCCCACCCCGTGTGAGGCCGAGCCCGTCAGGGCACTTGGGTCAACCAACCCACACGTTCGTTCGAGAGGTATTTGTGTCGCCTGCTAGCTCGACCTCGAAAGCGTCGGAACTGCACGAGCACGTGATCGCGCAGCTGATCGAGCGTGGACGGTCCCAGGGTTACCTCGAAGCCGACGACGTACGCCGTACGTTCGAAGAGGCCGACATCCCCGTGTCGAAGGCCTCCAGGATTCTGCGGAGCCTCAGCGAGAAGGGTGTGACCGTCATGGTCAGCGCTGCCGACTCTGCGGCGCCGAAGCGTTCGCGCAAGCGGGCGAGCACGCCGCGCAGAGCCAAGACCGCCGCTGCCGCCAAGGAGCAGCCTGACACGGTGACCGCCGTCGTGACCGAACGGTCCGGCGAATCCGCGGGCGCGGGGGAGTCGTCCACCCGCACCGCCCCCGCCCGCAAGACCAAGTCCGCGGCCAAGTCGACCGCCAAGAAGCAGGCCAAGAAGAGCGCGGGCGCCGCCAAGAAGAGCTCCGCGGGCAAGAGCGCGACCAGGAAGGCGGGCCCGGCCACCGCCAAGGTCGAGACCCGCCCGGGCGACGAGCCCGACCTCGAGGACGACGTCGATGTGACCGACCTGGAGGACACCGACCTCAGCGATCTCGAGGCCGACCTGGCCGACGACGGCGCGGTCGTCGACGACCAGGCCGACGTCGAGGACGAGGAGGAGGCCCCCGCCAAGCAGTCCGCCAAGGAGGGCTCGGCCGGCGACGGCGAGGAGGAGGCGTTCGTCCTCGGTGACGACGACGAGGACGCCCCCGCCCAGCAGATCGCGGCCGCCGGCGCCACCGCCGACCCGGTCAAGGACTACCTCAAGCAGATCGGCAAGGTCCCCCTGCTGAACGCCGAGCAGGAGGTCGAGCTGGCCAAGCGCATCGAGGCCGGTCTGTTCGCCGAGGAGAAGCTGGCCAAAGAAGGCCACCTGATGTCCGACGAGGACCGGCTCGACTACGAGTGGATCGCCGAGGACGGCCGCCGCGCCAAGAACCACCTGCTGGAGGCCAACCTGCGGCTGGTGGTCTCGCTGGCCAAGCGCTACACCGGCCGCGGCATGCTGTTCCTGGACCTGATCCAGGAGGGCAACCTCGGTCTGATCCGCGCGGTGGAGAAGTTCGACTACACCAAGGGCTACAAGTTCTCCACCTACGCCACCTGGTGGATCCGGCAGGCGATCACCCGCGCCATGGCCGACCAGGCCCGCACCATCCGCATCCCGGTGCACATGGTCGAAGTGATCAACAAGCTGGCCCGGGTGCAGCGGCAGATGCTCCAGGACCTGGGCCGCGAGCCCACCCCGGAGGAGCTGGCCAAGGAACTCGACATGACCCCCGAGAAGGTCGTCGAGGTGCAGAAGTACGGCCGCGAGCCGATCTCCCTGCACACCCCGCTGGGCGAGGACGGCGACAGCGAGTTCGGCGACCTGATCGAGGACTCCGAGGCGATCGTCCCGGCCGACGCGGTCAGCTTCACGCTGCTGCAGGAGCAGCTGCACTCGGTGCTCGACACGCTGAGCGAGCGCGAGGCGGGCGTGGTGTCCATGCGGTTCGGGCTGACCGACGGCCAGCCCAAGACCCTGGACGAGATCGGCAAGGTCTACGGGGTGACCCGCGAGCGCATCCGGCAGATCGAGTCCAAGACCATGTCCAAGCTGCGCCACCCGTCCCGCTCCCAGGTCCTGCGCGACTACCTGGACTGAACGAACGCGACCGCCTGGGCCGGACCCTTTCCCGCGCGCCCGCCCCTTCCCCCTGCGAAGGCGGCGGGCGTCCGCGTCCCCGGCCTCCGCATGTCCGCCGCATGCCCGCCCTCCCCGCGGAGCGAGGCGGGCGGGCGGCGTCAGGAATGCAGGATGACGTCCAGGTTCGTGCCGTTCAGCTCGACGGTGTGACCGAGGTCCGCGGCGGCCTTGGCCAGCTCGCCGGGGGTCCGCGGCGCCGCTCCGGACGCGATCAGGCCGCGGGCGAGGGCGCCGCGGGTCGCCTTGGCCATGTGGCTCACCACGGTGCGTTTCGGCACGCCGTCCACGACCCGCTCGCGGAAGACCCGCACCGCCACGGCGGGGCCGGGGCCCGCCTTCCACGCGGCGGCGTACGGGCCCGAGCGCATGTCGACGATCAGCCCGTCCAGCCGCAGCGCCTGCTTGAGCGCGGGCCGCCACGCGGCCGCCACCCCGCCGATCCCCGGCAGGGACGCGTTCATCGCCAGCCGGTACGGCGGGACGCGGTCGATCGGCCGCAGCGCCCCCCAGAGCCCGGAGAACACGATGATCCGCTCGGCGGCCAGGTCGGGGTCGAGGGAGGGCAGGTCGAGGTTGTTGTAGAGCACGCCGGTGTACAGGCGTGCGGCCGGCAGCGCGGGCGCCTCGGTCAGGGCCCGGTTGCGGGCGAGCGCCTCCTCCGCCTGCCCGGCGGGCAGCCCGAGGACGTCCGCCGCGTCAGGGCGGCGGGAGACCTCGCGCAGCGCGTCCAGCATCCTGGCGCGGGTCGGGGTGAGCTCGGGGAGGCTCAGCGCCGCCAGGTCGAGCGGCGGACCGTCGCCGCCGGACGCCTTGCGCTCCGACGGCGGCAGCAGAATATGCACCGTCTGTTCCTCGAATTCGACATACGCGCGGTGACCGGCCGAGAAGCGGCATGCGACGGCGAATCGCCGCCCGTGCCGTCACCATTCGCATTCAATCGACTGCGGAATGTGATGGCCGGAGGTGCTCGGGAATGCGAAACGGCGGCCACCGTCCGGTGACCGCCGCCGCGGACTTCTATGGGGGCGGCTACCGCTCCTCATTGGATGCGGAGGCCGGAGTCGCGTGCAGCCTGTCGGTCTCGTCCTGGATGTCGGCCCCGGTGGCACGGAGCGCCTCTGCGTACTTACGCCCGTGGTGGGCGCAGAACAGAAGGTCGCCGCCGCCCACAAGGACCGCACGGACGTAAGCCTGAGCGCCGCAACGGTCGCAGCGGTCTGCGACGGACAGCGGCTTGGTCGGGGCAAGGGCTCCAGTCACGGCACCTTCCTCAAGTTCGGGGTCGGTACTTAGGACAACATCTAACCCGACCTCGACGTTCCCAACCTGTTTCTTAGTACGCCCACAGCAGAATGGGCGAATAAGTGACCGAGGTCACACCATTCCCGGGTGGTTCGTGGTGTTTTCTCGACGGGGCCTTCACGGCACCGCGGGTGACCGTATGCGCGCCCTCCGTATGCTGCCCCAGGTGAGCGGGGTCACGCTTCCCATGATCATGATTCGTGCCCTCCGCTTTCCGGCCGTGCCGGGCGGCGTTCACGGAGGTTCGCTGCCAATCGGACAGGTCGCACGTGTTCCCTTGTCGCGGGACAGCTCCCCCGCAGGGCCGGTCGAAAGTATGTTCTCCCAGGCCACGCCCCCTCCGCCGTGGTTACATGGGCGGGACCCGGGAATCGGGGGACCGGGCGACGGCCGCCCGTGCGCGCGGACCCGCCCGCATCCGCCGCCGGGGCGGCGCGGACGAGGCGGCGCGCCTGTGAAAAGAGTGTCGGCGGCCGGGGGTAACCTTCTGCCGAACTCGACTGATTCGACCACCCGAGCCTGCCTCATCCCCGAGGAGCGCACCAGTTGACCGCCGCGACCGCTGAAGCGACCACCGACGACCCGCACGGCTACTCCGCCCGGCACCTCTCGGTGCTGGAGGGGCTGGAGGCCGTACGGAAGCGACCCGGCATGTACATCGGGTCCACCGACGGACGTGGGCTCGCGCACTGCTTGTGGGAGATCGTCGACAACTGCGTCGACGAGGCCCTGGCGGGCTTCTGCACGCACATCTCCGTCACCCTGCACGCCGACGGCTCCTTCGAGGTGGCCGACAACGGGCGCGGCATCCCGGTCGACATCGAGCCCAAGACGCGCCTGTCCGGCGTCGAGCTGGTCATGACCCGGCTGCACGCCGGCGGCAAGTTCGGCGGCGTGTCCTACACCGCCTCCGGCGGCCTGCACGGCGTGGGCGCCTCGGTGGTCAACGCGCTGTCGGCCCGCATGGACGTCGAGGTCGACCGCGAGGGCCACACCCACGCGATCAGCTTCCGGCGCGGCCTGCCCGGCGAGTTCGACGGCGACGGCCCGACCGCCAAGTTCAAGAAGAAGTCCGGGGTGCGCAAGGTGCGCCGGGTCGCCAAGACCACCACCGGCACCCGGGTGCGCTTCTGGCCGGACATGCGGATCTTCCTCAAGGGCGCCACCGTCGAGACCCAGCAGGTCCTGGACCGCATGCGGCAGACCGCGTTCCTGATCCCCGGCCTGGCCATCGACGTGCGCGACGAGCGGGGCGAGGAGGTCGTCGAGGAGACCTTCAGGTTCGACGGCGGCATCAGCGAGTTCTGCTCCTTCCTGGCCAAGGACGCGCCGGTGGTGGACGTGCTGCGGCTGCAGGGCCGGGGCCACTTCACCGAGACCGTCCCGGTGCTGGACGACCAGGGCCACCTCATCCCGCAGGACGTCGAACGCGACCTGGAGGTCGACGTGGCGCTGCGCTGGGGCACCGGCTACGACACCGTCTGCAAGTCGTTCGTCAACGTGATCGCCACGCCCAAGCACGGCACCCACGTGCGCGGGTTCGACCGGGCCCTGGTCAGGGTGATCAACGAGCAGCTGCGCGCCACCCGGCTGCTGAAGAACAGCGACGAGGACGTGATCAAGGACGACGTCCTGGAGGGCCTGACCGCCGTGGTCACCGTCCGGCTGCCCGAGCCGCAGTTCGAGGGGCAGACCAAGGAGGTGCTCGGCACCTCGGCGGCGACCCGGATCGTCCAGCAGGTCGTCACCCGCGAGCTCAAGGCGATCTTCGAGAACCCGCCGCGCGGGCAGAAGCAGCAGCTGCGCATGGTGCTGGAGAAGGTGGTCGCCGCGGCCAAGACCCGCATCGCCGCCCGCACCCAGCGCGACAACCAGCGCCGCAAGACCGCCCTGGAGAACTCGGCGCTGCCCGCCAAGCTGGTCGACTGCCGCACCACCGACGACCGCAGCGAGCTGTTCATCGTCGAGGGCGACTCCGCCCTCGGCACCGCCAAGCTGGCCCGCAACTCCGAGTTCCAGGCGCTGCTGCCGATCCGCGGCAAGATCCTCAACGTGCAGAAGGCGTCCGTCGCCGACATGCTCAAGAACGCCGAGTGCGCCGCGATCATCCAGGTGGTCGGCGCGGGGTCGGGCCGCTCGTTCGACCTCGACTCGGCCCGCTACGGCCGCATCATCCTGATGGCCGACGCCGACGTCGACGGTTCGCACATCCGCTGCCTGCTGCTCACCCTGCTCTACCGGTACATGCGCCCCATGCTGGAGGCGGGCCGCGTGTTCACCGCCGTGCCGCCGCTGCACCGCATCGAGCTGCTCAAGCCGAAGAAGGGCCAGGACAAGTACGTCTACTGCTACAGCGACGCCGAGCTGCGCAAGAAGCTGGTGGAGTTCGAGCGCAAGGGCCTGCGCTGGAAGGAGCCGATCCAGCGCTACAAGGGCCTCGGCGAGATGGACGCCGACCAGCTGGCCGAGACCACCATGGACCCGCGCCACCGCATCCTGCGCCGCATCCGCATCGAGGACGCCGAGGAGGCCGCCCGCATCTTCGACCTCCTCATGGGCAGCGACGTGGCGCCCCGCCGCGAGTTCATCGCCGCCGGCGCCGCCGAGCTGGACACCGAGCGCATCGACGTCTGACCCGGCGCCCTGCCCCGCCCGCTCCGCGCACCGGAGTGAGCGGCCGCCCGCCCGAGGCGGCCGCCCCACAAGCCCGCCGGTGCGCGGCTCGGCGACTAGGCCGTGTCCGGTGGATCATGCGTTGATCCAGAACAAGGCGGTGACCAGCACGATCGC